>JABFRB010000031.1 GCA_013141385.1 Bacteroidales bacterium
TGATTCCATTGTAAGCCAAACAAGGGAAATTGTTCGCCCTGGCCGAAAGCATGAAAGAAAAAAACGCCCAAAGAAACTCTACTATATGAATTACAAACCTTTATAGCTTAAGTCAACGACATTGATACAAATATTAGAAATAACCACCTTAAAAATGCCAGTCACTAACAAAGGCTCATACGCAATGCTGGTTTTCTCCCGCTCTTCGAAGTTTAACGAAGCGTAACTTCGTCGTTTTTAAATAGCGGTCTTAGACCGCACCAATACCAAATTAAAATCTATTGATTTATTAGAATACCATTACTTTAATACGAGAATGTCAGGTTAAGAGCAATTAGGTGTTTTCGTGCTTTTGTGGCATTACCACTATTTGGCAACATCTTCCAAATTAACTATCTTTGTACTATGAACCTGATTGAACGAAATATTGACAAGATTCGTGACTTGTGTTCAAAGCACAAGGTTAAACGGTTATTCGTATTTGGTTCAGTACTGACCGATAGATTCAAAAAGGATAGTGATGTTGACTTAGTTGTAGATTTTCAGGGCGTAGATCTTTATGAATATGCTGACAACTATTTTGACTTAAAAGAATCACTAGAAAAACTTTTTAAACGTGAGGTGGATTTATTGGAGGAAAAAGCAATAAAGAATCCGTACCTACGACAATCCATTGATTCATCAAAGCAACTCATTTACTGATAGCGAACATTGTTATCAATCACCTTCCAAAGTTGAAAGAAGAAATCACCTCGAAATTAGAAGAATAAAAGGCTACACACAACCTACCTAACCTAGGCATTCAAACAAATATACAGGTAAAACTAAACAGTCATTTTTGTATTGCCAGTTCTCAGGTAAGAGCAATTTGGTGTTTTCGTGATTTTGTAGCATTAATTTTATTTAAACAGTTCTAGCCACCAAAACACCAAAGCACAAAAAACCACTAAACTATAACACAAAACGTTTTATTCCTTGCCCGATATTAACAACATTAAAGTTGATTAAGTAACCCAAACGTTTATCTGTTAATTTCATGTGGCTTAATACTTGGGCTTCCCAAACAGGATTTACTAAATCTACCGCCTTAATTTCACAGATTATTCTGTCCTCAACCAGAACATCTAATCTTAACCCTTCGTTAAAGGTGATTCCATCATAAACAATGGGAATATCAATTTGGCGAAGGCACTTTAACCCTCTTTTGGCTAGCTCGTGGCAGAAACAAATTTCATATACCTTCTCAAGCAAGCCTGGACCTAAATTCTTATGAACCGTATAAGCAGCATCAACTATTTTCTTACCCATAATATCTAGTTCATCAGGAATGGGCGTGTACTTTTTTTGGTGTAATTTGGTGTCTTCGTGATTTTGTGGCATAACCTCTAGTTTTAAACAAAGTAAATATTTTTCATCAATTCCTCAAAACCTCCGCTTGTCGAAATCTGTATGTTAACCATAACTTAGGCGAGCAAAGTTTAGCCACCAAAACACCAAAACACAAAAAGTTGGGTTAAGAACAATTTGGAGTTTCGTGATTTTGTAGCATTAACTTTATTTAAACATTTCTAGCCGCCAAAACACCAAAGCACTAAATTTGCTTGCTGCCCCTGCTCTCCGATAACAAACTATCGCCAAGAATTATTCAAATCAAACAAAAGGGATTAGAGTATTGTTTTACAGTCAAAATTGATTGCAAAATGAGAAGCTTAGTATATTTTATGCACGCATCACTCGATGGTTTTGTTGCTGGATTGAATGGTGAACTGAACTGGGTAACTGTTGATGATGAAATATTTGATTTTGTTACAACGTTGACAGACCAAGCAGATACGGCGTTATATGGTCGGGTTACATATCAAATGATGGAAGCATACTGGCCAACAGTAGGTGAACAGCCTAATGCAAGTAGACATGATAAGGAGCATTCAATTTGGTATAAGAATGTTTCAAAGGTTGTTCTATCAAAAACAATTAGCGAGGCGGGATTATTGAATACAAAGGTTATAAGTGATAATCTTGCAGAGAATATAAAGGAATTAAAGCAACAGTCGGGTAAAAATATATTGATTTTTGGTAGTCCAAGAGCGTCTCATTCACTTTTAAATGCTGGATTAGTAGATGAGTTTTGGATTTTTGTAAATCCAATTCTATTAGGAGAGGGTATTGCGTTATTTAAAAATGTACCGGAATCAATCAAACTAAAACTTTTGGATTTTAAAACATTTGCCTCTGGTGTGGTTGCGCTTCATTATGGAAAAGAGTAGAAGAATTCACGTCAACCCTCAGCATCACACATTAGCAATTACTTTCCTAAAAATCGCAAATTGCGATATCCCATGATACTTTTTGCTTACACGGTGGTTTGCTTCGGAGGGGATAAATGGTTGTGAGGGTGTAACACTTTTATTGGATTTCAAATTGTGTGAATTATGTTGATCCTAAGTTTAGGATCAGATTGTTGCTTTGTCATGCTGAACGGAGTGAAGCATCTAAGTTCCTTCGCTTCGCTCAGGATGACAGGGGGAGATTCTTGGCTTTGTTGATAACCGATTTTGCAAACCGAATGTAGTGAGTTCATCTAAGATCCTTCGCTTCGCTCAGGATGACAAAGGTTTCATATTACAGCTCATCATCATTAAGGAAAGGGGTTGAAATTTTCAGAGCATACTGTTTCTTGTCATGCTGAACGGAGTGAAGCATCTAAGTTCCTTCGCTTCGCTCAGGATGACAATGTACATTGAATTGATGCTATTCTACTAAAACGAGCAGGCAATAGCAATAAAATCATCGGCAACTAGTGATGCTCCGCCAATTAAACCACCATCAACATCAGGTCTTGCAAATATCTCCTCGGCATTGGATGGCTTGCAGCTTCCGCCGTAAAGTATGCTGATGCTATCGGCAACCTCTTTGCCAAATTTCTTGGCTATTGTAGTACGAATGAATGCATGCATATCTTGTGCCTGCTGCGAGGTAGCATTTTTCCCAGTACCAATTGCCCAAACTGGTTCGTAGGCAATTACAACCTGCATCATTTGTTCTTTGGTAAGTTCAAATAGCGATTCGCTTACCTGTTTCTCAACAACCTCAAAGTATTTGTTGGATTCGCGTTCATTCAGCTTCTCACCGCAGCAGTAAATAGGAATTAAGCGGTTCTCCAATGCTTGCTTTATTTTTCGGTAAAGCATTTTATTATCCTCGTTAAAGAACTCTCTTCTTTCAGAATGTCCTATAACAACATAGGTTGCACCAATTGATGAGATCATTGTTGCAGAAACTTCACCCGTGTAAGCTCCTTTTACCCATTCTGCGCAATTCTGTGCTCCAACTTTAACAGCAGTACCCTTGGTGAGTTTTGTAATCTCGTTGATACTTGTAAAAGGGGGAATTAAAACAAGTTCAATAGTTTTTGGAACAGTAATCGATTTTTCAATTACACTTTTAGTTAACTCCATCCCTTCTGCAAGGGTTGTATTCATTTTCCAGTTTCCTGCAACAATTCGTTTTCTCATAATCTTAATGTTTAAAATATCAATCTATATAAAAGCCAAAAGTACAAAAATTAGGAGTTGTAGGTAGAACGATTTAACAACAAAGTATTAATCTATATTATTTTATTGTGATGCTGTTATATTGTGTAGCAGTTTTGCTGTGGGGCTGTGATGATGTTTTGCTGTGATGCGGTTTTGCTGTTTTGCTGTTTTGCAGTGGGGCTGTGTTGTAGTGGTTTTGTAGGGCTATGGTGGAGTATTGCATCTAACACAACGTCTTTCAATATCCTTACAAAGTACAACATCAGTACAATAACAAAAACTCACGGCAAAACAGCCTCACAGCAAAACGGTTTCACTGTTGCACAGCCTCACGGCCTCACAGCAAAACTGTATCACTGTAACACAAACCTAGTTTTAAGTAAATTTGATTCGAGGATCGAGCATTGCGTAAACAATATCCACAAGTAAATTCACAATCACAAAAATCAAGGATATTGCAATAACGCACCCGATAACGAGTGGAACATCATAGCTTGTTAGGGCATTAACCATTACGTATCCAAGCCCTTTCCAGCCAAAGATATACTCAACAAAAATTACCCCAGCCATAAGCGAGGCAAACCAACCCGAAATAGCAGTTACAACAGGGTTTAATGAATTACGAAGTGCATGTCGCCAAAGAACCTTCCCAAACGATAGCCCTTTGGCTTTTGCAGTTCTAATATAATCCTGCGAAAGAGTTTCGAGAAGCGAACTTCTGGTAAGTTGGGTAACAATAGAGAGCGGCCTCAGACCCAGTGTAAGCGTTGGTAGGATTAGGTTTTTCAATTGAAGATGTATTCCCTCTCCAAAATCATCAACCACCCAAAGGTTACCAGTTAGATTTAATCCCGTGTATTTCCCAAGGACAAATGCAAAGAACCAGCCAATAAGTATTGCCGCAAAGAACGATGGGAGCGACATGCCAATTGCTGAGAATACAATGGAAAATCTATCGATAAATTTGTCCTTTTTGATTGCTGAGATCATCCCCAATGCAATGCCAAATATGGTTGCAAAAATCATGGAGGTAAAAGCAAGGATAAATGTATTTGGTAGCGTCTCGCTTATAATGGACGTAACTGTTTTCTGACTTTGGTAGGAGCGACGCAGGTATGGCGATTTGATTACTATTACTCTCGATTTTGTAAGTTTAACCAGTTTGATGTAATTCTTATAGGATGTTTTGTCTAAATATATATAGCTTGATTTTGAGCGTGGGTTATGGATGGAGATAGGAGAGATGTCGTTCAAATATTTAAGATATTGAGAAAAAACAGGTCTATCAAGACCAAGATCATGACGAACAGCTGCAAGTGATGTTGAATCGGTACGTTGACCCATCATCATCCTTGCAGGATCACCTGGTACTAGGTTGAAAAGTATAAAGATCAAAGTAACTACTCCCCAGATGATGAGGATGCTGTAGAGTAATTTTTTGATGAGGTATTTTAGCATAGTCTTTTAAGTGAACAGATAAAAGATAAAAGATAAAAGTGAAAAATGAAAAATGGTAAGTGTCAAGTGACAGGATAAACTAAGGAACTTTCTTTGACTCCCGTCTTCGGACTTCCAACTTTTCACTTTTCATTTTTCACTTTCCTCTTTTCATTTATCATATTTCTTTGCTTCTTCCCAAATTACATTCATTTCATCGAGTGTCATATCCTTTAGGGAGCGACCCAGTTTTATGGTTTTCTCTTCAAGGTAACCAAATCGTTTAATAAACTTTCTGTTTGTGCGTTCTAGTGCTGTTTCGGGCTCGATATTATAAAGCCTTGCAGCATTTACTAGAGAGAACAGAAGATCGCCAAATTCGGCCTCCATTTTATCAGGATTGTTAGCAGATATCTCGGCCTTTAGCTCATCCATTTCTTCTTCAACTTTCTCCCAAATTTGTGAGCGAACCTCCCAATCGAAACCAACAGCCTTGACTTTTTCCTGAATTCTATTCGCTTTTATCAATGCTGGTAATGCTTTGGGAACCCCTGAAAGGATTGTTTTATTCCCATCCTTTTCTTTTGTTTTTAGTTGCTCCCAGTTTTCAATCACATCGTTTGAGCTATTAACCTTTACCTCCCCAAATACGTGTGGGTGGCGGAATATCAATTTATCACAAAGACTATTGATAACATCAGTAATATCGAAAGCATTTTTCTCGGAGCCAATCTTAGCGTAAAATACGATGTGTAATAGGATATCACCTAATTCCTTTTTAATAAGGTTGAGATCATTATCGAGTACCCCTTCGGAGAGTTCATATGTTTCTTCAATAGTATTAGGTCTTAAACTTTCCAGTGTTTGCTCCCTATCCCATGGGCATTTCTCTCTCAATTCATCCATAATGTTAAGCAACCTTTCGAAGGCGAGGAGAGCATTTTTTTTGTTTGAATCGTTTAGGTTCATTGTTTTTGTTTTGCTTTGTTACTGTGAAGCAAGTTATTGATTTTGATTAATCGGTTAAATATGAAATATAAGCCATGATCCAGTTCGTCTATTGTTTTGAATACATTTCTGAAATTAATAGTATCTCAAACTGCGTCTATTGTTATGTTAACTTTATAACTCAATAAAAAACCACCCCTACCCCTCCTTAATAAGGAGGGGAATCAACCGAACTACTCTGTTATAGCCCCTTTTTAAGGGGTTGGGGTTTATTCTTCATATTAGATTCACATAACATTATCAACCTATGCTAATAATTTTAAAATATAATTTTTTACAGCATCACAATGTCACTAATCATAAAACTTAATCCTAATGCTCGATCCATTATTCAGGTTAAGTAGCTGCGATGCGTAGCCACTATTAATGGCAATTTCCAGCAATCCTGCTGAGTTAAATAAGGCTACGAGTTCACCAGCATCAACATCATTGTAATTAATTGATATTGTGTTAACCTTGTTATGTTGACTTTGAACGTGGATTTCGAATTTCCTACCTTGACCCACCTTATCGAATAAATCCTTAGAAACATTGGTAATGGCATTAAAGTAGGAATCGATATAAATTACGCCTCCTGTAATCGCATTGTTCTCATTTGTTGCTCTTAGTGGAATTCTCTGATCGAAATTATTCACTAAACTGGCAACTTCCGATAAGTCTTTGCCCTTGTAAAAAGCATCGATAGCAGCAATGGATGAACCAAGAGAAGCGAAACTTCCTTCGGCCTCAAACGGGAATGCAAATACGTTTTGTGGCGGTTCTTTGAACATCAAACCTATAATCCCATTATCAGGCACTACAAAATGATGATCGTTATGGCTAAAGGCAAGCATTCTATGCGATTGGCTCTCACTATTTACCATTACAAGGTGAATAGTTCCTTTAGGAAAGTGCTTGTAGCTGTATCTTAGAACAAAAGCCGCATGGTTTAGGTTGAAAATGGGTACTTGATTTGTAATCTCAACAATTTTCAGGTCAGGGCATGTGGTTACAAGTTTACCCCGAAGGACTCCATTGTAGTAATCGTGCTGGTTCCAATCGGTTGTTAGAGTAAGTATCTTGTTTGCCAAAACTTCGTTATCCATTCACATTCCTGATTATTCTACAAAGTTGTAAAAAATAAAGTAGCTACCCATAAAGATTGTAAAAAAAGGTTATCAGTTTTAATTAACATCAAACCATCAAGTATCTCTAAATTGTTAAATTTGGATTTTTATTTGAATGAAGAGATTTTGGAATAACGGAATGATGGAATTGTTGCTTTCTTCGATTTGTTCTTCTAGTATTCCAACATTCCAATGTAAGTTAGAACTAAAAATTGTTTCTATTTCACAGTGGTTATTACAATTAAATAATAAATACAACCTGCGAACATGGGTGAACGCATAATACTTATTGAAGGAATTGATCCTTTAGTGCTTTTTGGAGTTAAAAATGCTAAATACGACTTAATTGCCAAACATTTTCCTAAACTTAAAATTGTTGCAAGGGGTCACGAAATAAAGGCCATTGGTGACGAAGCGCAGATTAATATTCTGGAGGAGAAGATCAATAAGATGATCGAATTTTTCACCCGTTATAAATACCTTACCGATGCTAATATCCAGGATTTTCTTAGTGAATCGATGGAAACCATTGCTCAAGCAGAGGAAGATGCAACGGATATTCTAGTATTTGGAAATCATGCCAAGGCTATTAAGGCCAGAACCGTTAACCAACGTTTACTGGTTGAGATGTACCAATCCAACGATTTGCTTTTTGCAATTGGTCCTGCCGGTTCAGGGAAAACGTATACAGCAATTGCCCTTGCAGTAAGGGCTTTAAAGAACAAAGAGGTAAAGCGGATTATTCTCACCCGTCCGGCAGTTGAGGCAGGGGAGAGGCTTGGATTTCTTCCGGGGGATATGAAGGAGAAACTTGATCCATACTTGCAACCCCTATACGATGCGCTAAACGATATGATCCCTGCAAAGAAACTCCAAGAATATATGGAGGATGGAACAGTGCAAATTGCACCCCTTGCCTATATGCGTGGACGAACTCTCGATCATGCTTTTGTTATCCTTGATGAAGCGCAGAACACAACAATTAGCCAACTTAAAATGTTTCTAACCCGAATGGGTAAAAATGCTAAGTTTATTGTTACTGGCGATATCACCCAGATTGATTTACCCCGCAAGGAGGATTCTGGCTTGGTAAAAACCATTGGGTTGCTCAATGGCATTAAGGATATTGCAGTAATTTATTTTGATGCTCGTGATATCATTCGCCATACGTTGGTTAAGTATATTGTTAATGCATTCGAGAAGCAAAGTGAATCTAAGGAAGGGATTTAGGCTTTTGATTTATAAATTGGCAAAATTTTATCCTAAAGAAGAGGTTTATAGATTAACATCACAGATTAGATGGGGTACCAATAACCCAATAACTTGATAACTCAATAACCCAACTAAAAATGGAAAAGGCAATCGTTCGTACCGATTTTAACTTTCCCGGACAAACCGGAGTGTACCATGGTAAAGTGCGCGATGTATACAACATTAACAACAAAATGTTGGTGATGGTTGTATCCGACCGTATCTCGGCTTTTGATGTTGTTCTGCCAAAGGGAATACCATACAAAGGTCAGGTTCTGAATCAGATTGCATCTAAGTTTTTGGATGCAACAGCCGATATTGTTCCTAGTTGGAAGATTGCAACCCCCGATCCAATGGTAACCGTAGGGCACTTCTGTGAGCCATTCAAGGTTGAAATGGTTGTGCGTGGATATCTTACAGGTCATGCATGGCGCGAGTACAAAGCGGGGAAACGGAGTATCTGCGGGATGCCAATGCCCGATGGCATGAAAGAGCATCAAAAATTTCCAAAACCTATTATCACTCCAACCACCAAAGCCGTTGAGGGGCATGATGAGGATATTTCAAAGGAAGAGATTATCAAATTGGGTTTGGTTAGCAAAGCGGATTATGAGCAGTTGGAGAAGTACACCCTTGCTATATTTGAGCGGGGTACTAAAATGGCTGCTGCAATGGGGCTAATCCTTGTTGATACCAAGTACGAGTTTGGTAAAAAGGATGGTAAGATATACCTAATTGACGAGATTCACACCCCCGATTCATCCCGATACTTCTATGCCGATGGGTATGAGCAGCGTTTAGCAAAGAACGAGCAGCAGAAGCAGCTCTCAAAGGAATTTGTTCGTGAGTGGCTTATGGAGAATGGTTTTCAAGGGCAGGATGGACAAAAAGTTCCCGAGATGACCGATACTATTGTAAACCAGATAACTGAAAGGTATATTGAGCTATTCGAGAATATCACAGGCGATAAGTTTGTAAAAGCTGAAGGCGCTGATGTTGTGAAGCGAATTGAAAAGAATGTAACAGAGTTTATTAATAAGCATAAGTAGTATTTAAGTAACTTTAGATTCCTTAACTCAGACAGGGTTCAAAACCCTGTCTGAGTTTTTTATACCTTCCACCTCAAGTCCCTCGTTTTCCTCCTTTGGTTATAAAATCAAATTCCCCTTTGATGGGTTATATTTTTGGCTAACTTTGAGATATAGATTACAGGAAGGTATACATATCCATTAAAATTTAATGTATATAAATACTTTTGGGTATACGTATAAATAAGTTACCAATAATGCTAAAATGACAAAATGATTGCATATTTGACAAGGTTGAAAAAACTCAAATTCTATTGATAATTTTGTGAATAGACAAAGTTATTTAACAGTAAAATGACTTCATGCAATTTGTATGAAAAATTAGAATTGATGACGCAATTTTGAAATGTGTAAATGTAAATAATTTAACATCATCACTTTTAAGAAAGAATGAAAATTAATAAATTCATTTACCAAAAAAAATAATTATGCTTCCAATAGGAATTATTGTAATAGTCATTTCATCCATCATCAGTATTATTGCTATTTTTTTGGGCGATGAGACATTAAATAGTAATCTTAAAAAAATAATAAAAATAAGTGCAATTACTCTGAATATATTGCTTGCTTCAACTTCAATTATATTTTACTTAGCAGACTATAAACAAAAATCTGAAGATAAAATAATAGATGATAATAGATTTAAAGAAAATATTTCCAAACAAGAAAATTCATTAAAGAAGTTGATAGAAACTACTTCAAAATTAGATACTATTTCAGATAATCTTCAAAATAGTTTAGCTATTGAAAAATCGTTACTATATCAAAATCAAAGAAATTTAACATTACTTAAAGATATAGCAATTTCTTTTGAGTACGTATTTTCATGTAATCAAAAAGATATTAAAGGTTATTCCGATTTTGTCAAAGAGTACATTAGAAATAATGTTGTATTCAAAAAAAATATTGGTAGTATTATTGAGTTTTATAGTATGATTTATAAAAAATCAAGGGTACCTAGAAATGATTCTGATTTTTTAAATAAGACTTTTACTATAAGGGAAATTAATGATGTAAAGGTATATGTTAAATTTAGAAAAGATTCTAGTGAAAATATAGAATTTGATATAAGAAAAATAATAATTGAAAATGGTTTTGCTGAAAAAATTGATTCTCTTATGAAATTAAATCCTCAAAAATATCTTGATGAAAATTACTATAAAGTAATAGAAACAATTAGTAATTTTTCTTCAATTCAAGCATCATTTGATGATTTACTGATTCTACAAGGCGAAGATTATAAGAGGAATATAATTCTAGATTTTGATTATAGTACATTATCTCTAGGTTTTGACACGCTACACTTACAAAAGAGAATTATTGATGAAGGCTTGATAATTAGTTTTTTAGATTTATTTGATAAAAAATTCTCTTTAAGAAATGTAAGCAGTATTATTGGCGGTGGAAAAAACTGGCAAAACAGTACTGTTATTTTGCCAGATAAAATTAGTGATGTTAGAATTTACTATGGTAATAATTTTACACAGAAATTAGGCATTAATTCAAAAATATTTATTCCAAATTCACCAAATGGTTTGTACAAATATTTCGATTGTATACTTACTCCTCAAAATATGGAACTTAACATTTGGAAATAATAAAAACTTGAACAAAAATTAAGGATAGTAAAAGAAATCTCTATAAATAGCACTATTGGTAACACGTGGTTAAAAATATTGGGGTAGATGCGCAGATAAGCAGGTTTTTATTACTTTAGTAAAAGTTTAGCGTGGGACAGATGTTTGGTTTTTAACTCCCCAACATTTCCAACCACGGAAACGTTACCCACAATTTGATTCCCGAAATATTTTTGCTAAATCGAAATAAATGTAATAACTTTGTAGTTACATTTTAATATCTTAGTTATGGACATTTCAATTGTACAGATAGGAAATTCGAAAGGGATAAGACTAAGCAAGACCCTTCTTGAAAAATACAACATCAAGGATACTGTTGAGTTAATTCTTGAGAAAGGATACATTATTATTAAACCAAAAGCAACTCCTAGAAAGGGTTGGGAAAAGGCTTTTAAGAAAATGCATGAAAACCAAGATGACAAACCCTTAATGGCGGACATTTTTGAAGACGAAAACTTCGAAGAATGGAGTTAACTCAATATTGTATCGTGCTTGTCAATCTTGACCCCACGATAGGACGTGAAATAAAGAAAACGAGACCATGCGTGATAATCTCTCCTGACGAGATGAATAAGCATTTACAAACGCTTATTATTGCTCCTATGACGAGTCAGTCAAAAAACTATCCGACTAGGATTGAAGTAAAACACAATCAGAAAAATGGTTGGATAGTTTTAGACCAAATTAGAACGATTGACAAACAAAGAGTTTTGAAATCACTTGATAAACTTACAGAAAAAGAGATTGCCAAGGTAAAGTTAATCATAAAAGAAATCTTTGTCGACTAAATAACAAACTTTAGGTAACAGCGTATTTATTGGCTTCGGCGGACTAACACAAAACGCTCGGTTGTATTTGGGTTGATATCGCATTTGGAGTTCTTAACGCTTTTTAATAATTTTATTATCATGGGACGAGAGAGATTGGTCTCAAACTCTATGGCAAAACAAGAGTATTGATTCCAGCCGATTTACCAATGGCTGATTTTAATAAAATTATGACTGCATAGTACTAGGAGCTTTATAACAAACGGTATACTATACTCCAATTAATCAAGAAACATTGCATGCATTACCGCTTTATCAGGCTTTTCTTCAAAAACCCATATTAGACTATTCCCTTTTAAGTATGGTTTTCCTATTTTTCCAACCTCTAAATCAACAAGTTTATTTGTAGCTAAATTATAGGCAGGAACCCTATCAAAAGCGGGTGATTCCCATACCACATAATTTTGGTTTATCTGTGGGGTTTCGCCTCCTGTTGGATTGGTAGAGAGGGTAACCTTTTGTTGAGTTTGTATATCAAAAAGTTGAATTTTACCGTATTCATAGGGTGAAGAGCATTCCTTATAAACTAACTTTTTACCGTAAAGTGCAGGTTGAAAACCTGAACCTGATATATCGAGAATTGTCCATTTACTCTGTGCAATTTGGTATATGGCAATTTTGGAACTTACATTCTTTTCTGCATCTAATGAAATCAAATTGCAAACTATCTCATTATTATCAGTTCCATTAAATGATGGGTTATACAAATCATGCCCTTTGGGGGCATTAATCACCGTTGTTGCATTATTGTTTATGTCATATAAAAGAAGCGGGGAATCAACGCTATCGGCACCTGAGGGAATAAAAAAATCAAGAATTATTAGGTTGTAAGAGATATCAAAGTGAGGAAATTCAACCTTTGGATTTTCGATATTATGCTTAATTACTTTTACATCAGCACTATCTGAAAGTTCTTTAGTTAAGAGTTTCCAAGTCATAGGACTTCCTTCTTCAAAACCATATTCAACCCAAACTGCTTGGTTTTCGTATAGTTTTACAGGCATTACATTTTTGCTCTTATCGGCAACCTCATATAAAAGAACGGGCTTATTTTTATCTAAATTGCAGTAATAAATTCTTTTCGAATTTTTTTCGGCCTTTGTACCTGTGCTGTAAATGGCTGTATTTTTAAAAACAGAAACTGAATAGATATTTCCCTTTGAATGAAGAGTTAAAATATTGTTTTTTTCTTTGCACCCAATAAACATGCATAGTAAAAGGGTTATTATGTAAATTGGTGTTGAAACTAAGTTGTTTTTCATAAAGATAATTTTTTTCGCTGAAACTAACCGTAATTATATTAAAAATACTGATGTTTTAAAAAGGCGATTGTGAGAATAGGGGCTATATCAAAAATCATTATAAAACAATATTCTATATATAATTAGAGCAAACAGCTTTCAGTTGAATAATGCTTTAAATGTTTTGATATAGCCCAGATTTTCAATTTATTTTTAAATGTTTTTTGATTACTAGTATTGAATAAATAAACAGAGTACTTTTTTTATACTAATTAATAAATCATGCAGTTAGCATTTGCAGTAATACAATAGTACATTGTATAAGCATCAATAGTTTTGTTAGCACCACCACCAGTACCATACCAAGGATCTTGATAGTATACTTTGGAATTTGCAGTGAAATCATATCCTCTACCAGCAACATAATGGCCGCAATTTTGGGTCCAACCTGGTAAATGGTATGTTGAACTAGGATAAGTCATAAGAAGCCAAACTTCAGGTGCTGAGTAACCTCCAAATGACCATTGAACTTTATTTTTGAAATCGGTGAAACTTGCCAAAGAAGTAACTTCCCATACCCACCAGCTTGGTAGTACTAAATAACCAGTTAGTGGTGCACTATTAAACCAATCACAAAGTGGTCCAATATAAGTACCATAGCCAGGCCCAGAACCACAATAGTTAGCTATTGTAGTTTGCGAAGCTGGCTGATTGAAATAGTAATTTACCATTTTAGCGCTAGCTGGTCCACACCAGTAACTGGTTTCTTGTTTATAATAAGGAACAGCGATTGTTTTTGATGTTGGATATTTGCTTTCTCTACCAATGGTTTTATCCACATTTTTAGCAAATTCCCCTTTTGGGAAACCTTGGTTGAATTCTTTGTTAGTTGACATAGTTGGTCCTTCATTTTGAGTTAACTGATCTTTTGAGCAACCCAAAACGAGTAATGCCATAGCTGAACTAATAAATAATAGGTTTAATTTCATTTTTATTCCTCCTAAGTTTAGATTAATAATTAAAAATATACTAATAATCAAAAAATAATATTAAATAATTAATCTAATGTAATAAAATATTTAAAAATGTTTAAAATATGTTTAAATAAAAATTATTCTATAATGATTTAAAAATAGAAATAATCGATATTAATTATATAATATGCTATAACATAATATAATAACAAATAAACATTTTGACTAATATATTATTTGTCAAAAATACTAAAATATAAAATATGATCATAAAATGACAAAATGATATTTTAATACAAAATATAATTAAATAACAAACAATAATATCTTAATAGATGACATAAAAATATATAAAATATATTGCAATTAAATCATTTGTAAATATTGAATATATGAAAAACTTAATGGAGAAAGGCAAAGCACCTAAATAAACTCATATCGCATTTTGCGATATTTTAAGGAAACCCAATAGGTTAAATGGAGGGTTAATGTCACTTACAATTACTTTATAACGAGGATGTATGGTGTATTTGACCAAGGTGCGAAGATTAAATTGACTGTTTTTCCAACCTGTCAAAACATTCCTAAAACTACAACAAAGTATTAGTATACTTTCATACCAAGTTCTATTGATAGCCAAATAGGCAGCAGATACTTTTGATGCTCTAAACCTTAAACTTTTACTTTTATGAATAGATTCTTAAATGCATTCGCAGCATTGATATTCCTTTCAATGATATCTGTATGTGCCTTTTCCCAGAGCGAATCACCTGTTCAACTCGGAGCAGATGTTATGAGTCGTTACATTTGGAGGGGCGTAAATCTTGGCGGGAGTAGCCCAAGTATTCAACCATGGATTAAGTATAACATTTCGAGCAAAGATTCATCACATGTTATAACAGCAGGAGCATGGGGTGCCTACACCTTCTCGCAAACATCAAACCAAGAGGTTGACCTTTATCTTACCTATACCTACAAGAGTGTAATTAGCTTAACCGTTACTGACTATTTTTTCCCGGAGTATTACAGCACCAAGGGACGTAGTAGATATTTTAGCTACGATAAGGATAGTACCTGTCATGTTTTTGAGGGGGTTATAAGCTTTAACGGAACCGAAAAAATTCCTTTCACATTTCTATTTGCTATGAATTTTTATGGTAACGATGCTCGTAAAATCAATAACGATGGTAGTTCTGGAGATATATTTATGACAAAATACATTGAGATTGGTTATAAAAAGAATATCAAAGGAACCGATTTTAATGCATTTATCGGTGCTGCATTGGATAAACCAAACAAGGATAAAGGTGAACTTGGATTTTATGGAAATAAAACTTCAGGTATTATAAACCTAGGGGTGAAAGTATCAAAATCAATTCAAATCTCAGATAAATACGCTTTACCTGTTCAGGCTTCAATCATTACAAATCCTGAGGCAGAGAATATCTTTTTAACATTCGGCATATCATTTTAATCACACAATTAAAACACAATAAACATGTTAAACACAATTTTATTACAAACAGGTGTTCTTGATACAGGCTCAACTGGCTTTATGCTACTTGCAACAAGCCTTGTTATGCTTATGACTCCTGCACTTGCCATGTTCTATGGTGGTTTGGCAACTAAGCGAAACATTCTGGCAATTATGATTCAGAGTTTCGTTTCTTTAGGTTGGACAACCGTACTTTGGGTTATTTTTGGCTACTCGCTATGCTTTAGTGGTGGCGAAGGTGGCATTATCGGAAACTTCGATAAGGCATTCCTTGCAGGAATAAGCATGGATACGCTTTGGGCTGGTAACGGTAAAATTCCAGAATTCGTTTTCATTGCTTACCAGATGATGTTTGCCATTATTACCCCTGCGCTTATAACCGGTGCATTTGTAAATAGAGTTTCCTTTAAGGCTTACTTTATCTTCCTTACTGTTTGGCAAATTTTTGTTTACTACCCATTCGTACATATGATTTGGGGTGGTGGACTACTTGCTCATTGGGGAGTACTTGATTTTGCAGGTGGTATTGTTGTTCATGCTACAGCAGGTTTTGCTGCTCTTGCTTCGGTATTGTATGTTGGTGCTCGTGTTGATAAGAATTCAACTCCAAACAGCATTCCATTGGTTGCAATAGGGAGCGGTTTGCTGTGGTTTGGATGGTATGGTTTTAATGCTGGTAGCGAGTTACAAGTGGATAATATAACCTCATTAGCATTCTTGAATACTGATATTGCTGCTTCATTTGCCACAATTGCATGGTTGGTTGTCGAATGGTCAAGGGAAAGAAAACCCAAATTTGTAGGATTGTTAACCGGGTCAATTGCTGGTTTGGCAACCATTACCCCTTGCGCTGGATTTGTACCACTGTGGGTATCACCAATTATTGGAACCGTAGCTGGATTGGTTTGTTACTATGCTGTTCAATTTAAGAATAAGATGAAATGGGATGATGCGTTAGATGTATGGGGAGTTCATGGAATTGGTGGAGTACTTGGAACAATTCTTCTTGGTGTATTCGCATCAAAGGCTGTTAATGCAGCTGGTGCCGATGGTTTACTTTTTGGTTCTTCTTCATTCTTTTTAAAGCAAATTATTGCCGTAGTTGGTGCATCAGCATACGCTTTTGGATTCACTTACCTTATGCTTATCATCATCAACTTAATAACCCCTGTTCGTGTTTCGGAAGAGGAGGAACTTGCAGGGTTAGATAACGCTTTGCATGGCGAGAAAGCTTATGATGAAGGGGCTTTATAGTAACTATTGAGATGCATTGATTGATAGGGGCTCTGAAATATGAGCCCTTATTTTTTTAATTGTTTAGATAATTTCTTTCCTTTGATTAAACTTATTAAAATTTGGAGAATGTTTAGTCGGTCAATTAACAGAAAATTGATGGTGCTATTCTTTGCAGTGGGCGTATCGGCTCTTTCTGTAATTGGAATATACTCCTACTTCAACGCAAAGAATGCTTTGCTTAAGCGTACCCTCGATCAGCTTACATCAATTAGGGTAATTAAAAAGGGTCAAATTGAATTCTTTTTTAACGAGCGGTATAAAAACATTACACTCCTTTCGGAGAATCATTACCTAAAAAGCCTAGCCACGGTTTTAAACCATAAACTTAATGATCAACCTTCTAAGCAATACCCTTCATCGTATCTAAACTACAGCCAATTAGGATTCAATAGCATGTATTTAATTTTAGGTATTGAAGAGAGCAAACTTCAGATATTTAAGTTTCAAGGTACTGAAATTATTAAATTTGATACCGATTCTGTTTCCCTCAAGCAGATGATTAAGCTATGGAAAGAGTCTGTAAATACCAACAACCCTACAATTGTTGATTTCTGTAAACAATCTCTTGATGATAATGATCCATTATGTTTAATTGGTAAGCGGATTGTTAATCAGGATAAAAAAACAATTGGGGTTTTAGCCCTTCAAATTCCTATTAATGATATCAATAGTATTATGCTTGAGGATAGCCCCGAGAATGGGCTTGGAAAATCGGGGGAAGTTTATCTTGTTGGCGATGATTTTCTTATGAGGAGTAATTCAAGGTTTATTCCAAATTCTGTTCTGAATACCTCAGTAAAAACGAAAAGTGCAGTTAATGCGTTCAAAGATAAAATTGGTTCACAGATAATTGATGATTATCGAACTGTTGCCTGCTTAAGTTCCTACGATAGATTATCCATGCGGGGCTTAAACTGGGCAATTATTGCCGAAATTGATTACAGCGAAGCAATGATTCCCATAGTTTCCTTAAGGAACGATATTGTATTTTTATCTTTGATAATCTGTGTTTTCCTTTTCTCCATAGCGCATTTCATCTCCCGAACTATTACAAATCCTATCGTTAAATTAAAGAATGCTGCGCTAATGATTGGCGAAGGTGATTTGGATATTAAAATCAAGTCCTATTCATGTGATGAGATTGGTTTACTTACCGATGCCTTTAATACCATGGCAACGCAGCTTAAGGATGAGCGGCTAAAACGGATGTCGGCACTGTATGATGGGCAAGAACTTGAAAGGCAGCGTATTTCAAGAGAGTTGCACGATGGTCTTGGTCAAAAACTTATTGCCATTAAGCTTCTGCTTGAGAGCACAAGCAAGCAGAATATAGATGAAACAAGAGCCACACTCGAAGATGTAAAGGGCAGTTTCCTTAAAACAATTGAGGAGGTTCGGCAAATATCAAATAACCTTGCACCGAACATTCTTAACGAGTCAGGGATTGATATTGCGCTTAAAAACCTTTGCGATTCTGTTCAAAAATCAGCAAAAATTGATATTGAACTTTCTGCTCATGGCGATTACTCTACCCCTGATTCCAAGGTTAAGTTTTACATTTATCGGATAGCGCAGGAAGCACTTAATAATGCCGTTAAGCACTCCACTGCTTCAAGAATTCAAATTCAGCTAATCGGGAATTCGGAGAATATTATTCTTGTTATTGAGGATGATGGAAAAGGGTTTATTTACGATTCAAACTATTGTTTTCCCTGCAATGGAATTTACAACATGAAGGAGAGGGCACGGCTACTCAATGGTACAATCGATATTGAAACCGAACTATTAATGGGAACAACCATAAGGCTTAAAGTACCTAAAAAGCACGATTAAGGCTAATAGCCGAAATTCGTTTTAAGAAATATGTTAATATGTTTATTTGCAGGAACATATATTTATTTGGTGTGATATTGGAAGTTTGGAATGATGGAACTGGAGCGAATCCCGCAGGGATCGACGAAGTCAACCGGAACTCGACGAAGTCAAAACAAGAGGTTAGATTCTTACTTATTTCTTCCATTTTTCCATTGATTCAAATAAAATAAATTAATTGATATACAGATTAATACACTATTTATTGTGTAGAACTCACGTTAATAAATACAAACTATGAGCAGAACAAGAATACTAATCGTTGATGACCATCAAATTGTGCGAGATGGGATAAAACGTATTCTTACAGATGAGAATGATATTGAGCTGATAGGTTCTGTTGGCAGCGGTAAGGATGCTCTTGCTTTTATCAAATGCAATCAGCCCGATATTGTTATTGCCGACCTTTCCATGCCCAATATGTCGGGAATTGAATTGACCGAAACGATATCCAAGTTCTACCCTCAAATTAGGGTGCTTATTCTTTCCATGTTTAATAACGAAGAGTACATTATTAGCGCAATACAGGCAGGAGCAAAGGGCTATCTGCCAAAACAGGATTCAACCACCGAAATCTTACTCGAAGCCATTAGAACAATTGCCAGCGGCGATGAATTCTATAGTCCCTCTATTTCGAAAATTGTATTAAAGAGTTTCATCAACAATGCTAAAAATTCAGGTGTAAGTGATGTTGCCAAAAAGCATCAGCTTACCTCCAGAGAAAAAGAGATTCTTAAACTTTACGTTGAGGGCTGTACCAATAACGAGATTGCCGAAAAGCTTAACCTTAGCGTTTATACCGTTAAAACTCACAAAAGCAATATTATGCAGAAGTACAACTTTAAAAGTACCGTTGAAATGATAAAGTTTGCACTGCGTAACAATATTGTGGAGTGGTAGGGTTAATGTGTTTTAATATAGTAAGTTATAAAAAAGAATTAATATCTGTAATTTTAAACCTTAGAGTTCCGAACTTTTTCATACTATTATGGTACTCTGTACCTATTTACTCTTATGGTTTTGAAATGCTACAAATATTTAGATGCCACGCTCCCAAAGCCTTAACTCATAAGATTAAAGGTTCTCCTAGCGGCAGAACCGCATAATATTTGTAGCCCCAATATAATTCTAGATCATCAGGTACATCGCACCGTTATATTAAACTCTGTATCAGAAAACAATCATCTTTTAGTATATCGAAAGTACGTTAATCTAAATAATATAATAGCAAAAACGGGCATTGAAGCCCGTTTTGTTGAAATTATCATAAATGTTTTTTAGCGTACCCTTTGCGTTTTATGGAAGTTTGAATGTGAAAGCATCCATTGTGGTGAATTTCCAGGTTTGCCAGTTATTATTATAGGTGTAAACAGGATTTCCTTGATCATCCTTTGTAATAGTACAAGCATCGAATGTGGCGACGAACTCAACCGTTACTTTTTTCCCATTAACGGTTACTAGCTGATAACCAACTGCATTGTCAATGAATTTTTCGGGTTTAACATCTTTGTTGGGATATTTGCCGTTCCACTTTTTGCTTCCAACAAGGAAGGGTGCGCCGCTTGGTGTGATAACCTGTTGCATGTATTTTGTGATTGTCCCATTTTGGGCGTATACTGGAACATCACCTCGTGCGTAGAAATGGTCGTGCCCGCAGAAATATACCCCCGAACGGTTGCTTATTGATTCAATAAATATGTTGCGTGCTAAAGAATCATCATCAAGACAATCAGCATGTTTTGCTGCAAAAGCAGGTGTGTGACCATAAACAAATACCTGCCTTGCGTTTGGATGATTCTTCAACTCTTGGTTTAACCACATTTGATCAACTCTAATGCTATCCTTTTTTGTTGGGCCAGAATGCATGTACTGCTCCATTCCAATAAACAAGGAGCCTTTGTATTCAAAGCTATAGGTAAATCCAATTTCCTTGGTTGGTCCATTTTTGGGTAACGAGTACCCAATATTCTTTATCCATGCTGCTTCAACGCTATCCTCGGGTAAAATATCCTGATAGCATTCATGGTTTCCACGAACTGGATATAAGATAAAATCCCCTTTTTCACTAGGTAAACTAACCCCTTGCGATTTAGCAGCACCTAAAAATGCCTGAAATTGTTGGCTGTTGCTTGGTGGGTTATGCTGATTATTGTACCAACTAACATTACCACAAATAAAATCGCCGGGAGCAATTATAAACTTTGCACCCGATGATTTTAAATGATTACAAACGGCCTGAACGGCAGCTACGTTAACCCCTGAAACACCGCTCTGATCGGCATTACTTCTAGTATCGCAGATAACGCCAAATTTGTATTTTTGTGCGCAACAAGCACTGATAATTAGGACTAATCCCAATGTTAAAATATTTCTTCTCATAATTATTAAATTTATAGTTTAGATTTTAGAATTCCGTTTTAACAATCTCAATTTGCGCTATTAGTTTTTCAAGTTACAACAAATTCGAATATTATCAATTCATATACAATTTATTGTATAATTAGTCTCAGCCATTTGCAAAAGAGGGTGTCTAAAAAGTCGGAAAGAACTTAACCACAAAGTTCACTAAGTACATCACAAAGTGTTTATTTGCAAAGCTTTTGCTTCGTGTCCTTTGTGTATCCTTTGAGTTCTTTGTGGTTAAATTTGACTTACTATACAGCCTCTTCTTTATCTAAATAATATAGAGTTATATTTTATGTGATTGTTTAAGAGGCGTTTACCGGTTGATCCATATTTATAGTATTTAATATAAAATGGATAGCAATTACGGTTAGTGAAATCCATTCGCCCGCTAATATGGATATATAACCTAACAAAGCAAACGGTAGTGCGATAACGGTTAGTATTGCCATAATGATACTAAACACTTTGTATTGGTCTTTATAAAATATACCAGTTACAATTGCATTGCCTACAAAGAAAATTATAGCAAACGTATAGTGTGGTATTGGGTACTGGTCGCATGGGAAGCAAATTACACCTATTAAGCTTAAACCTAAAACAACATTATACCATTGACCATGAACACTGATGTTCAAAATGTTTACATTTTTAAAGTATACAGCACCATTAAAAACAAATAGCATTGCGGCTATACTTATCAGCATTCCAAATACATAGCTATGAGCCATATACACATATTGGCTGATGCTTGGTCTAAAGGGATGGTTTACTCCTCCATCGTTAAACCATAAAATTAGAGGAATTAGGACGCAGAAAGCGGCAATAAATCTTTCAAACATTTTAAAAGTAAATAAAGGATCCGATAGTTTACTTTTAATTACAGTTAATAAACTCATATTTCCAATACTTTCATTGACTTACTCGTTTCGCTTTTCAGTATCCGCGGTGGCATTTTGTATGTTTTTGCCACAAACGTTATGCTACAGTATCTGAGAACTCTAACTTGTTCAGTTAAGCTACAATAAACAGGCTCTAAAATTATCAGGTTTATACCCGTGTAACGAAGTTAACCTTTTTTGCTTTACAAAGCAATTTTTGCGGGATTACTTAAAGTGGCAGGTGCAATGCAGGTAATAGAACGACGAAGATATATTCGCCAACAAAAATGATAGGAATTAAAACAACTAGCGTACCGAATTAATAAAATTTTTATGACTATCCGTGATCATTACTATTCAATATCAGACTGCCTGTCATTCCTGCGAATGCAGGAATCCATTTCTTCAACTAGATTCCGGGTCTTCGCCCGGAATGACAATGGATTCAGTTTTTCATATAGTTGTATTTGCGGACACTCATAAAAAAATTTATTGTAGAAAAAATCATCCTATTAATAATTTATTGGATTAATAGGATGATAATTCAATTTTCTAATCCTTAAAAGGAAAAACAGTTTCTGGAATTTTAGAGAAAGTTATTTTGATTTTTTTAGTTACTTACTTCTCTACAACATACCCAGTAAATAATGAGACCTGGGAATTCTTTTAATATATCGCTAAGTAGCAGAGGATTATTCTCACTATAATTTTTCAAATCCTTAAGTAATCTACCCGTTTTAACCTCAAAAATTCCACAGGTTTCTTTAAACTCTTCAGCAAACCAGCATGAATAATCATAAGTTTTTTCATTCGGGTTAACACTTTCTACGACTGTTCCTCCTGGTTCATTACTTTGCTTAAGATGATTTAGAATTTTATAACCGGTTTTATTGGGCAAAATAACCCCATCATTAACAAAATAAACTATTTTGCCCTTTTTGAGTTCTAGGTCTTTCTGCTGATTAGACCATCTTCCGCCATGTGCGGATACAATAACATTGTACATATTTACCTCCTTTTTTAATTAAATTAATATATTTATAAAGCATACTATCCCACTGGAATCTTAAACTTTAATGGAATTTTGCGTTGCTGATTGTTTATGAATTTGTGTTATTGATTCGATACTAAGCCTCAACATTTTCCTTTGCCTTATTTTGAAGCATAAAGGTTTTCTCAGGATTTTTCTCTTGTAAAAGATTGATGAATAGGGTTGTTAATGCATCATTTTTTACATTCGCATCTACGGACTTCTTTTCAACCTGCATTACCATAAAAACTGCCCGTGGCAATGATTCTATACCAAACTCTTTACTTGAACTTATTTTTTTAATGTGTGGTTCAAGTTCCTTCATGGCAATTTTCATCAATTCATCCTTAAACGGCATGTTCATGTTTCCTGATAGTAAATCTTTGATTTTTACATGTACTGGGCCAAAGGTGATTTCCTTGTCTAGTATCTTATGGATAACATCCAGCTCATCGGTTAGCTCTTTAAGCTCATTTATCTTCTCAATAATGGGCTCAATTAAATCAAGTATTCTCTTACAGTAGGTATTGATTTCTTTTAGGGTTGTAAAAATAGGCTCAACCATTTCATTTATTTCTGCAATATACCTGTTGGGCTCCTTAAGCAATCCATTTAGTTTTCCACTTAGCTCTTCAATCTTTGAAAGTTGTGAGTTCTTATACCTTGAGTCGCTCAACTTTTTGTTAGAAAGTAAGGTCTTCTCAAGTTTTATTAACTCTTGCTCAATGAACCTCTGAAGTTTAATGAGAGGTTCTGCAAAACGGGCTAACTTCTTTCTTATCTGCCCAAGCTTTTCACGCTGAGGCTTTATTTGTTTCTCAATACTGCTAACCTGACGGCTGATTTGATTAACAGTTTGTTTTACCTGTTTAACAATGGGTTCCAACACTTGGCATGCCTGCCCAACGTATGGCACAGGTTGTAAGGCCAACAGTGCTGCATCCAACGCATCTAAAGCGAGATCCAACTCCTGAAGTTTTTCGTCGAGCACACGCGAAACATCTAGCAAGTCTTCAGTTGATTTCATCATGCGAAGAAGAATCTCCAGTTGAGAGGTGATAACCCCAGTATTTTCGATTAAGCACCTGAAATTGTGCAATAGCTTTTTTATTTCAGGGAGATTAGGTTTGTCTGGCATATTGTTGTCTCTTTATAAGTTTAGGTTCAAAATCCAATCTGATTGATAGCACTTATACATCACAAAGTGTTAAGTTTTCTTTAGATTTTCTCCGTTGGGATGCCAATACATTTAAGAGAATTTTTCAAATTAGTAATACCCCATAAGTGGCATTTATCTTTTTGCACAATATCAACGCAGTCGTTATTTTTATTGCCTCCAATCTTGAATGAAAAGATAACTTTGGAAATATTTGGGCATAGATTGTTGAAAGCAATTAGATGTATTTTTGATACAAAATAATCCATGTACCCCCTGTTATTCATTTCGATATTATATAAATTAACTATTTCCTTCCTATCGCATACCAACTTTTTACCTATCTTAAATCTCTCAACGATATACTTAGAAAAAGATTCAATAACTATTTTATCATCCAGAGGAGAAATTGCAATTTGAACCCCATTACCGTTAAGAAATTTTGTGCATAAGTGTCCCAGAATTGGAAACATAAAACCATACTGCTTATTCTTCCGATCTACTGCACTTCCATGAACACCTGGTAGGAATTCGCGCTGGAAGCTAACAAAACTTGAAGTGTTTGATATATAAGATACTGGAAAATGCAGAGCAGTTTCATTAATCATTAAAATCTCTAAAACATTTTTAACACATGTTGTATTAAGTGTATAGTATGATTCAAGAGGGCCATTACAAGGATCGATGAGTATTAAGTTAATTTTAATATTCACGTTTTTTTCTTTATACTCTTTTTCTAAAATATTGGCGCAGACAGTACATGTTATAGCACCCCTACTCCAACCAACAAGATTAAAGGTTGTATCCTCTAAAAAAGAATCAGTTGTGAGTTTGTAAGCAACAAAGGCTGTCTGAAAAATATCATTTCCTGCATATGCAACTGCACCTATCTTTTTTAATGCTCCTTCTAACCCTGTAGAGTATTTTTTTATTAATGATTTATTTTTCTCGGTTGCTATACCAGGTATACTAAGTTTAAGTCCGTTAGTATTCTTGGATAGGATTGTTATTAAATTATTCTCAGCAGTATTGTCATGTAAGGTTCCATGAAAGAAAATAGTTACTGTTTTCATCTGTAAAGGAGTTTAGCATGCTAGCTAAAAGCATGTTGATTTATTATTTTCGACACTTTTTTATTAAAAGAAACACCCATGTTTTGTTTATCCGAGATGAACCAACAACTTAAGCGGATGGATTAATTACATGAGTGTTTCATATTTACAATTACTTAATTTTATTGTAAAGGGCATCAAGGAATAGTTTTGCTAAATCAGAATAGTCTGGATCTTTAATTTGAGTACAACCATAATCTGATGTTCTAAACTTATGTAGTTCCTTATTTTTTCCAGGTGTCAAACTAAAATGGAAGTATCTTAATTTTCCATCTTTGTAGTCCTCCGTTGTTTCAGATTCCACCTGAATAGTAAAATGAGGAATTTTGTTTTTTGTATCTGCTTTGTGAAGTATCAGCTTATCAATTCCACCTCCTTTAACAAGAATATTACTATCGTTATTTAAATAAAAAATAATATACCCATTATTTGAAAGGCTTCCATCACAAGTCCAAGTATGCGTGGTATCCGTTTGTGCTAGATTTATTATTGTTGTTTTGTTCAACAGTTTTGCAAGCATTTTAATCGTTATTTTCATTTTCTAAAGCATTAAATGTTAATGTTTTACAAATAACTCAATTTGATGTTTGGTAACAGCCAAACAGGCTATAGCTATTTATTATTGACGATTTTATGTATTTCATTATAAGCCATATCCACATCGTGGATATTGTTATAACTCTTTATGTTTTTTAAAGGTATTAATCCACTCGGATAGTTAATTTCAGTACCATCAAGACTATATGCTTGAAAATCCTTATAGTTCATTCTTTGGGCAAAACCAGATTTTGAACATAACTTCTGCTCGTGGTCAGCCAAATTCCACTCTTCAATTAGCTCTGTGTTTCCCTCCTTAATGCATTTTACATATTCTTTGTTTTTTGTCACATAGTGAACAGCATGTCCCAGCTCATGAGCAAGCACCATCCATGATGGCATCTCCGCCTTGTAGTACTTGGTCGAATTTTTATCGTTATTTTCTCTACCATAGTATTTAAAGTTGACGAATGGATCCCACAGGATAGTTGGTTTTTCAACATTACAATCTTTGTCATCAATAGATAGTGTTTCTTCCTTAACCAAAAATTCGCCAGCAGCTCCTTTGTAACAAACTAGTTCTATTTCTACATCCTTCAATGTCTTTAGTATAAACTTCCCTGTTTCAAGCTTATCCATCTCCTTTAACGCTTCCACTAAAATCTGATCGTAATGTTTTTTGTCACTGATTTTTTTAAGATTTCCATTCATTTTTCCAAAAAGGAATAATCTGCTATGATTATTAAAACTTTTTGCAACATCAATTTGGCTGTTTATTGGTCTAATTGTAAGTTTCATAATTTTAAAATTTTTATTTGTTAGTAACTTATGTTCTTTTTAGCATTTTCAAACTCCTGTATGGAGTGGTCAAAGTTCTTTAAAGCTTCTATCCCCTTTTTTGACTGTGAAGTATCTATATTTAGCTCTATCTGGCAGTTAACATTAAGGCATTTATGGGGTTGACCCATTAGCAGCTGCATCATATTAACGGGAATTGGGAAACCACATTCGGGGCAAGGGATTGTTTTTGCTTCGCGAAAACTATTTGATTGTGACATATTATTAAAGATTTTTTGGGTTAAGATTCTTCAATTTGAAATGAGATGGCATTACCCGCCGAAAATTCGTTGTTGCTTGTTGATACTTTTATCAATGCCGATTTCGCATTTAAAGGAGCTATGAATTTTATCCAGATTCTGATGCAACCGTTTTCATCTGTTTTAGAGTTGGCATACTCATCCTCGTATTTTATTGTAAAATCGGACAGCGTTTTTTTATCAACGATAATGCTCAAGTGTTCCTTTAAAAGCATTATGTTGCTAATCGGATTATTCTCATGATTAAATACCTGTACAAGAAGATCAACATTTACTTTACGATCTTCGTCCAAAATCAGTTTGTTGCGCGATGAGCTTAGGTTTATGTAGCCAACAGGAAGCAAAGCATTTTGATTCGATTCAGAAAGGGCAGATGTACCATCGTCCATTACCTGAAAAAGTTTTGTTAACCCATTAGGAATATCTGCTTGCTCAACCTTAATTTTTACGCTCATCTGCGTATCCTTATTCTCCTTTTCTTTGCTAGTAATTGCAGCCCTAAACTTGTAGTCTTTTGAAACAGGATCGTTGCCGTTATTCTTTTTCTCGTACTCCGACAATTTTTCGTAGTGTATATTCAAATCAAAATCGACCTGAGCTTCTTTAATTTGCAGGTTAGGAATTGGAATTAACGATAGCAGAGGAATTTTCACCTCCACCTTTTGTCCACTTCCTGGCCTTATATAGTAAAAAGTAAATTGCTCCAACTCATTGCTATTCGGTTTAAATCCATACTTTCGGATAAAGTCGATAGTTGACTCATGAGCAATCCTCTCTGCCTGCAACATAGCATTTAGTGGTGCAGAGATAAATTCGTAAATTTCTACATATCTGTTTTCCATGTTTTAGGGGAGGTATTAGACAAAAAAGTCGTTATCATGACTACTAGCCGTTAAAGGCCCATTGGATCTTACCGAAGAACCGGTATCCAAAGGATTATCTTTATCCTCTTTCTTTTTCCAGTAGTGTTTTTCGATAGCTGTTACAAACTTAATTTCGGAGGTTACCATGTTTTGAAGTTTTTCCGATGATAGTTCCACATCCATTTCTGAGGCGTTTGCTGTATTTCTTAATGAGTAGATTTCATCATTGATATTTATCAACGCTTTTTTAATCGCAATTTTCAGACTCTTTGGTAGTTCATCTTTATCCAGTTCCTTTATTTCGCGGGTTCCCTTCAAAAAATCTTTTACACTAGAAGCAATTTTATCGGCTATTACCTGAATACCATCAACTCTTTCAAAGTTGTTGATATTCTCTTTAATCAGCAGATCGAGTTCTTCGGACAAATCGTTAAAAGATTTTATTTTAGTTAACGCTTCAATCTTATCAAGTATAATTTTTATGGCGTTCTGAATAGTATCACCCGAAAGGCATTTTCTTGAATAATTTGTAGGATTAAATGCGAATTTCAGGTTTACTTCCACAGTCTTTAGCTCAGCACGAGGCATAGGAAATGCTTTTAGCAGAGGATCGTCCTTATAAATCATAGCTAAATCTTTTACAAACTCATTGGTATTATGCCCTGCTTGCGTTACACTCTTAAGTATTTCACCAATTATATTCTCAAGTTTTGCCATATTGTTATTTTTTTTAAAAACCGGTACAACCGTTTGTACCGGTTTTAATTGTTACTAATCTTTTAGGATTTAGCTAAATATTTTATTTGGAGTTTAACCTGCCATCAAATATTATAAACTATTAGGCTTTTTTCACCTTAATTGAAAACTCCTGACTAGATAAAGTCTGGATTTCGGAAGTAAGTTGAAAAACAATGTCCTTTTCGTAATTTTCTGTGCCTGTGTCCTTAAGAATTTTCATTACTAGAGGTAACTCGCCTTGGTTATTACTATCACTTGTTGGTAACTCGACTCCTGTATTAACAATTTCAGTAAAAGTATCACCCACCTTAAGCTGTGCCTTTACAACTGCATCCTTGAAACTAATTTTTAGTTTTTTACCTGCAATTGGAAGCTTTTCACCATTTAACAATTTAGCTTTAAGTGTAAACTCTCTGTCCTCAGTTAATACTTTTACATCAGTAGGAGGACCCTGAATAAAGGTAATACTACCTCCTGCAGGCGTAGAATCAATACTTTCATGGAGTATTTGCAGTACCGTAGCCATGCCTTTAGGCATATCGTCCTGAACAGCGTGGACTGAAATATCCATAGTGTATTCTACCGAATACTTTGAATCCCTTACTGCAGTGGAGTCTTTCTTTGCAGAAACTGACGCATTGAAATTAATTCTCGGACCAAAAAATCCAACGCCATAGCTACCACCAGCAGTAACTTTTGTATCTATATGGCTTTTATCAACCGTTTTTTCAGCTGATGATGCGTTAATCTTTGCCTTGAATGTAATAGAAACATCATCAATTCTAAGATAGGGGATTGGTACAATGGTAAGCAGTGGAACAATTAGGTTAACCTTTTCTGTACCTTTTACATAGGTAAAAACTACATTTATTGCCTCTTTTGTTCCATCCTCCTTTACATTGAAACCAACCGAGCGAATAAAATCAACGGCTGCTTTTGCTGCCTTACTTTGGGCATCAACTGCTGCCATAAGCGGACCACCAATCAGGTTGTCGAAGGGCAAATCTTGTAACTGACCAACAGCTACTTTGCTAGGGGTTGTGTCAACTGCCATAAAATTTTGTTTTTGAGTTAGTAATTTATTTTTCTAATCATCACCTGTGTTTTTAATAAATGATATCTGAAAACTTACAGGTTACTATTTATCATTGTCCGGACTTTGATAAAGATGATTTACAATACAATACTACTTTGATATTCAAATCGCTTTTAGAAAATGTCTATTAGATATGTGTTTGGGGGTATAAAATGATAAAATGGAGGAATAAGAGTATTATGAAATATTAATTATTCCTAAAATAATCGTATTCAATAATTAGCCGAGTGTGCTAATTCTGAACTTATCTGTGTGAATATTTTAAATTCATTAATCGTTAAAATATTCCTCTAATTTTATTACTATTTCTTTACGTTTATATTTTATTTTAGCTATTATTGACACATAATTGTATTGTAGTACATATTGTTTTAGTTACTTAAAATCAGCAACATATATGGAAGAAATAGCTAACATATTTAGTAGAATTACTACAAGTAAACTAACAGAAATTGGTTTTACACTAGTGACTGTTCATCTGGTAGTTAGAGATAATCGTAGTCGGTTCTATTTTGTTAAGAACGATTCTCCAAAAGAAGGTAAGTTGAGTTATGAGGTAATTGATTTTGATACTATCCTTTTGACTGATTACCCAAGGGATATACAGGGTTTACCTACACCATCTGTTGACTTCCTTTTCGCTACAGATAAGAATCCAACAACTGAGTATAATAACTTTGAGCTATTTATTCAATTTGTTACTGAGAGGACTTATCCGAATTTGATGGCTTTAAAGTTTCAGGGATTTAATTCCAATCCGTCGAAACAAGGAAAAGAAAATGGGGATGGGTCTTATGAAGACGAAACCGATAAGGGTATAATTTTCTTCCCCGATATCAAAACGAAACCATGATAGATATCTAAAACTTTAAATAATCGCAAAATGCGATAATCTTATCATAAAATGTTATTAATAAAGTTTACCATTTTACTTGCCTTAACCGTAACACAAAGCCCATCGCATGAGGTAAATCAAATAGATCAACCAAGTAACGCAAAAAACAGTATTAACAACCTTTTAGGCAAAGCAGAGCAAATCCTAGCGAAAAGTGCTGATAGTAGTCTTGTTCTTGCAAGCGAAGCTGCCGCCCAAAGCAAGCAGTTGGATGATACTTTACTGCTAATAAAAAGCTACAGAGCCCAAGGTAAAGCAAAAAGCTATCTAAACCAATACAATGAAACTATTCAACTCTTTGATAGTGCTGTAATACTCTCCACAAGTTTACATAATTCCCCATTAATTTGGGAGTTTAATAACGATATTGGGGAGATTTACTCATTAAAAGGAGATTATGTAAATGCACTAAAATCATACCTTGAAGCACTTAGAATTGCCGAGAGGGATAAGGAAAAGGAGAACATTGCAAAATCGAATAGTAGCATTGCCATAATTTTAAAAAATCAGAAGGATTATCGGGATGCTATTAGCTATCTGGAAAAATCATTAAGTATTTGGCGTGATCTAAATAATAGCCAAAATGTTACACGAACAATAATCAATATTGCAGGGAATCTTGCACTGCTTGGTGATTATGATAAATCGTTGGAAAATTTACTCCAAGCCGAAAAATATGCCTCTGAAATCAAAGACACAAGCCTACTATCCGATATCACAATTTCAATAGCAAATATTTATAGCTATAAATCAGACTTTAAAGAATCGGAAAAATACTACCTAAAAGGGGTAGCACTTAAGAAATCTTTAAATGACATAGGGGGATTAGCCATAATCTATAATAATATGAGCGTTTTCTACCTTAATAATTTCAACTTTATTAAGGGTGAAAGGTATGCAAAATTGGCTCTGGATAATGCAAAACTATCGAACCTACAAAACATACAAATGGCCAGCTTCAAGAGCCTATCATATATATACTCAAAGCAAAAGAAATTCGAAAACGCCTACATCAATCAAAATAGCTATATCCGACTCAAGGACAGCTTGTTTACCATACAAAAATCTGAACAATTAGAGGAGATTAGGGCAAAATACGAGGCCGAGAAAAAGGAGCAGCAAATTAAAATCCTCGAAGGCGAAAATCAGATTAAGGAAATATTAATTAGGCAAGGGAATTTTGTTAGAAATACCCTAATTGGTGGTATTACAATATTTATACTGCTATTCGTATTCATTTTTAGGGCTTATAGGGAAAAGAAAAGAATAAATATTCTATTGGAGGATAAAAACAATTTGATTGAACAGCAGAAGGTAGATTTGAGCAATAAGAATATCGAATTGAATAATGTAAATTCAACTAAGGATCGGCTTTTTTCTATTATCGCACACGATTTGCGTAGCCCAATGAGCTCAATGGAGGGTTTATCGGGTATTATCCGGCAACTTCTTTCATCAGGCAAAACAGAAAAACTTGATGCTATTGCCCTGCACATCGATCAAACAATTAACAGGCTCAACTCACTGCTCGACAATTTATTAAATTGGTCATTAAGCCAAATAAATGGTCTACATATTAACTCAGAAATCATTTACATTAAAAAGGTCGTACTCTATTCCGTGGACATTCAAAAATCGGCTTTGGAGGCAAAGAAAATAACGCTAAATATTGATATCAATGATGATTTAAAGGTATACGTCGATCAAAATATGCTCCGTACAGTAATTAGAAACCTTATAAGCAATGCTATAAAATTCACGCCTAGTAACGGGTTTATTAATATCTCCGCATCTTCTGATAATGGGCTTGTACGTGTAAGTGTAAAAGATTCTGGCATTGGTATCACTTTTGAAAAACTAAACACTATTTTTGAAATCAATAGCACAAAAATTTCAGCAGGCACCAATGGTGAAAAAGGAACTGGTTTGGGTTTAACCCTTTGCAGAGATTTTATAGCACTAAATAATGGGAATATTGACATAATAAGTGAGAATGGTAAAGGAACGGAAGTTTTCTTTTCTTTACCCTCCAAACAATAATATTATATGATTTTATAGAAGAGGATAAGTAGTAAGTGCCTAGAGTACTTAGAGTATCTTGATTATTTATTTTCAAACTTTAGGCACTCTAACCTTTAGTTCACTTTAAGTACTTGATTATCTATTTTATTATCTGAGCATTACATGAATACCATTTCTGTTTTAATAGTTGAAGATGATTTAATTGAAGCCCTTAGGCTTGAAACCGGCCTTGAGGAGTTGGGCTTTAAAGTATTACCAGTTGCAGATAATGTAAAAGATGCTTTGGGCTTGTTCTATTCAACCGATCCTGATATTGTAATAATTGATATCAAACTTAAGGGTGATAAAGATGGGATTGAGCTGGGTGATCACATTACTTCAGATCAAAAGTATGAGAAACCAATAATCTACCTAACATCAATTCAGGATAGCCTGATTTTTCAACGAGCTAAGGCTACAAACCCACATGCTTACCTTATTAAACCAGTAGATTCGCAATCATTACAACATACAATAGAACTGGCACTTCAACAATTCGCAGGAAGCAAGTATGGTTTTAGCAATAATAGCCTTGATAATGGAATAGTTCATCGCGAATCCATATTTGTTAAAAAGGGGAAAAAAATGATTCGCCTTGAGATAAACGATATTAACTATATCGAAGTGGAATCCAAGTATTGTACGCTTATATTAGAAACCGAAAAAATGTTAGTCCGAAAATCGCTAATCGATTTACTAGATTTCCTACCACCACAAGATTTTCAAAGAGTTAATAGAAATTTAGTTATCAATCTTAACAAGGTTAGGGAATTTGATCTTGATGATATGACCGTTACAGTAAGTAAATCGGTACTTCCCATTAGCACAAAGTATAAAAAAGATCTGGTGAAAAAGTTAGGTTGTCTTCAATAACCTCCAAGAATGCTTTAAAGTCCGAAGGACTTGAATCTGAATAGCCCCCAGTGAAACTGGGGGTGGTTAAAGTATAAATATCAGAACCCTAAAAGGGTTCAATTTGGGTACAATTAAAATTCTGAATATTTGGAAAATTTCTTGGAAGATATACGAATAAAAAAGGGTGTCTTCGACTTTTTGGACACCCCTTTTTATAAAAGATAATAATATCAATTTAAACGATAGGACCTGCTGCAATTAGCTTTTTGCCAGCATCGTTATCGGTAAAATTTTCGAAGTTCTTAACAAACTTTTCAGCAAGTTCACGAGCTTTTACGTCCCATTCTGCTGGATTTGGCCAGCTATTCCTTGGATTCAAGAATTTGGATTCAACTCCCTTAACAGACTTTGGAACCTGAAGGTTGAAAACTGGAATAGTTTCAAACTCTGCATTCTCAATACTTCCATCAAGAATAGCATTGATTAAAGCACGGGTAGATGGAAGATCAATTCTTTTACCAACTCCATAAGAACCACCAATCCATCCAGTATTCACTAAGTATGCTTTGGAACCATGTTTTTCCATTTTTTTAACCAATTCACGAGCGTAAACGGTTGGGTGAAGCATTAAAAATGCCTGACCAAAACAGCTGCTGAATGTTGGTTGTGGTTCGGTTACCCCACGCTCAGTTCCTGCTAATTTTGCGGTAAAACCGCTTAGAAAATGGTATTGGGTTTGATCGGGAGTAAGTCTCGATACTGGAGGCAGTACACCAAATGAATCGGCAGTAAGGAAGATTACATGTTGAGCATGTCCACCTTTGGATATAGGTTTTACTATATTTTCGATATGGTAAATTGGGTATGAAACCCTTGTATTTTCGGTTTTACGTTTCGATTTAAAATCGATCTTCCCATCTCCATCAATATCAAGATTTTCAAGAAGGGCATCCTTGCGGATTGCTGCATAAATATCAGGTTCTTTAGAAGGATCTAGATCTATACACTTTGCATAGCAACCACCCTCGTAGTTGAACACTCCATTATCATCCCAACCATGCTCATCATCGCCAATAAGCGCACGGTTTGGATCGGCGGAAAGGGTAGTTTTTCCTGTACCTGATAGACCAAAGAAAACAGCAACATCGTCTTTCTTGCCAACGTTAGCACTACAATGCATTGATGCAATTCCTTTGAGTGGTAGGTAGTAGTTCATAACCGAGAAGATTCCCTTCTTCATCTCACCACCATACCATGTTCCACCAATAACTGCCATTCGCTGGGTTAAATGGAATGCAATATATACCTCACTATTTAGGTTCTGCTCTTTCCACTTAGGGTTCGATGTTTTTGATGCTACAAGTACAACAAAATCAGGCTTAAATGTTTTTAGCTCCTCATCGGTTGGACGAATGAACATGTTTTTTACAAAGTGTGCCTGCCATGCAACCTCCATCACAAAACGAACATTAATTCGAGTATCGATGTTTGCGCCACAATAGGCATCAACAACGTATAGTTTCTTTTCGCTTAGCTGCTCTGCGCTTATTTTTTTTAAATGATCCCAGATTTCGGCAGTAATGGGTTTATTATCGGAACTTTTTTTGCCAGTTTGAGCCCACCAAACATTATTCTCTGATGAGCTATCCTTTACAATGTACTTATCCTTGGGTGAACGACCAGTAAATATTCCTGTATCGACATTAATTGCTCCAAGATTTGTAAGATATCCTCTTTCAAAACCCTGAAGGTTTTTATCTGTCTCATGAGCATACAATAAATCATAACTCGGATTGTAAATTATCTCTTTAGGTTTTTCTATACCATAAACTGATAAATCAATATTTGTCATAAAAATTAGTTTTGAGTGAACAATCGATTTAAATAAGGCTATGCAAAGTTATTTTTATAAATGACAATTATCATAGATAGCTATATGTTTAATATCAGTTAAAAATTGATACTAAAACCATATAAAATAAAAAAACCTAGAATAATCTAGGTCTTTAAAGTTATGAACTGAAAGTTTTATTTTTGAGTTTTTTGATAAAGTTCAGAAACTTTAACCCAATTAACCACCTTCCAAAAGTTTGTAACGTAATCGGCTCGTTTATTTTGATACTTTAGATAATAAGCATGTTCCCATACATCAAGTGCCAGAATGGGTTTACCATGTTTTGGTGCGATATCCATTAGCGGATTATCCTGATTTGGTAGCTGTGCTACAAAAAGTTTACCTGTATCATCCACTGCTAACCATGCCCAGCCGCTTCCAAATAACGTATTTGCGGCTTTTTCAAACTCCTTTACAAACGCATCGTATGAACCAAACGATTCATTTATAGCCTTAAGTAGGGTAGCACTTGGCTCACCACCCTTTGGTGACATTATTTCCCAAAAAAATGCGTGGTTATAGTAACCTCCACCAAAATTCCTTACCTGTACAGGGTATTTACCTACATTGGCAAATATCTCTTCCATACTTTTTCCATTCAAACTATTTGCATCAGCCGCCTTAATAAAATTATTATAGTAAGCACGAAAATGCTTATCGTAATGAAATTCCATGGTGGCTTTATCAATATAAGGTTCTAGTGCATCGTAGCTGTATGGTAATGCAGGAAACGTAAAACTTGAGGCATTTTGGGCTCTTATTCCAATCATAAAAAGTTGGAGAAAAAGAATGATTAGCAGTACTTTATTTGTTTTCATATCGACAGTTAATTAGTTGTGGTTAAATGTGTTTTTCTAAAACTTTGCTTTTTCCTTTTCGTTAGCAAAAGTTGGAAGTTTTAATATTTATTTTCGATCGTAACACACTATAAAACAAAAAATTCAATGTAATGTTTAGTCCATTTAAACAGAAATAAGCCATATCTAATCTAACCCAGCCAGATGTATCTTTGATATTATGTATTATATGAAAGACAAAGAACCCGCCAGATGGCGGGCCATATATCTTCCAAATAATAATACATGAGTTTGAATTTCAACAATGGTTCGGTCATCTTTTTGGTGGATTTTTGTGACTTGGTGATTTAGTGGCTTTTAATATTTTTTAGCCACCAAAACTCAAAAGCACCAAATTACACCAAATCAGCAACATAAAAATATCAGTTTAAAATTTACCGAACTATTGTTTCAGAATATTAAAAAATAATTAGTTTAAATGAATCCTAATTCTCTTTTACGATATCTAAATCTTGGGTGTAACGTAGTATAAATATCGATTTATTTTCAAAACCATCTATGCTACTGTTTGATTCAAACTTAAAGTCGGATTGAAGCAAGTCTACATCTAGGTTTTTTAAGCAATACTTAAAATCAATCCCATATTTTTTCATCGCTTTCAAAAAGTAAAATCCAATGTCATAGCCTTGAAATGCGTATTGAGATGCTTCGGATCTGTAGTAATGACGGTAATCGTCAACAAACCTTTTAACGACCTTTCTGGAATAATCAACATAAAAAGGGGTAAAAAGATGCAAGTTAAGTTTATAGTAATACTCTATGGGAACATTCTTGTATTTCTGCCAATGTGGAAAACCATAAACCTTTACCTTGTAGTTATAGTAAGTGTTTAATGCAAATAGCTGGCTGAGAAAATCGGATACAAACGCTTCACTTTCAGAGGCGACTACAAAAATATTCTCCTTATCTTTAATTATGCTTTGATTCAAATTATCTTTAACTTCAGTTGTACTCACACCAGATTTATAAAGGAATTCCTTAAAATGTATAGAATCAGAATTTGCACATTGTTTCATTCGATTTGTTACAAATTCTTTGTACTTCTTACTTACTGCTAACGTTGCGCTATCATCCTCATATACAAATATCAAGTTCTCATCCTTGCAAAAATCAACATTGGATACAAATTCATTAAATTGAACAGGTAACGATGCATTTACCTGAAAATAGTAAGGATTACCTGCCAGTAGATCATTATTTTGGGAAAGAGGAGAAACAATATTAATCCTGTTTTCTTTAGAAAAATCGCCAAAAGGTTTAAGCAATCCTGGATAAACCGGTCCAATTATTAGATCCGATTCTCTTAGCCCTTTTTCATTAAACAATTTTTTGGAATCGTTTACATTCTTGGTGGTGTTAAAGACTGATATATTGAGCGATAGCCCATCGCGCTTTAAAGAATCAACCGCAAGTAGAAATCCCTCATAAAAATCCAAAAAATTATGTGCTCGCGATGAGATTTTTTCCACTTCGTTCGACTTCTCAACAAGTTTGCCATTTGAATCCTGAAGAGCTACATCAGCAGAATCAACATCCTGTTCATCAGGGAGTAATGGTAGAAGAAGCGAAATATTGAATACCCGTTTTGAACGCTTATAATCAAAAGTATCGCACCTAACTTTAGGAGAGTAAATAGTTTCATTTTGTGATACCGTTTGAGTTTTAACATTACCTAATTCGATGTTTTGATTATTTATATTAGACAGGAATTGCTCTTTATTTTTAGGGATCTTAAGTATTGAGCCGGATTTAAGGCCATTAATAAGTACATCCTTGTTTAAATCCTCAATGGTATGAATATCAACTTTATATAACCTTGAAATTGAGTAAAGTCCCTCTTTGGGTTTTACCTGATGGTAGATATACAATCCAGAATCTCTTTTAACTTCCTGATTTAATGTGCTTAGCCGTTCACGAGGAATTAGTAGCACTTGGCTAAGAATAAGCCCACTCTCAACATCGGGGTTTGCTTTTACAATATCATCTATTGAAACCTGATATTGTTTGGAGAGGCCAAAAAGGGTTTCACCTTTCTTAACGATATGATATATATACTTATCATTCTCCTCTTGTTTGGGTAAATCCTTTGCAGGAATCTTTAATGCCTGATCAACCTGAATGCCTAAATAAATATCAGGATTGTCCATTGCAATTTCCATTTGGCTAACACCATAAGCTTTACTTATTGCATATAAAGATTCTCCTTTTCGTACAATATGTATGTAGTAGTATTTACCTTCAATTTTTACCTTATCCGTCGATTTCTTAATCTGAACCACAGTCTCAGATTGCTGAGAGTATAATGCGCTGAAGAATAATAAGAAAACTATTAAAAGGATGTTTTTTAATCGCATTTTTCTTTGAATTATTTGAAACTTTGCAAATGTAAGTAATCAATTTCGTTTACCGAAAACTCTTAAAGATTTTCCCTATTACTAAATTGCTTTGGATGCAATATGGTGATAATAGATAATATGATTGTTCATAATAATACCTAATGAGGAATAAATAATCCAAATTGTCATTCCTGCGAATGCAGGAATCCAGTACTTTATAATTTAGATTCCGGGACTTAGCCCGGAATGACAATGGATTGTGTTTTACTTATAGGTATTATAACGGATATGCATAGAAGACAATATTGTATTAATTTTTCACATCTTACTATTCACATTTCACTTTCTTTAGCTATAATTGCGACCGAAATTTAGCCATGCCGATAGAACTCCCAAAAACCGATTTCTTTGCTATTACCCTTCAGCAGCACAGACACTTAGGAATGATATTCAATCCCTATATCATTCGTTTAGTAAGTAGCGAAGGGGGAATTTATACGATAGTTGAAAATATTCACGATGCAAATCATAAAAAATGGGAGCAGGTAATTCCCTTAGAATCAGCAGAACTATTAAAAACTCTTAATGAACTCACGGATAGCTTTGTTCACAAGCAATTCAGCAAGGGAAAGCAAAGTATTTCAGATTTTTATAAATCAATATCAGGAAATGAGCAAGTGCTACAGTTTGTTAAAGCGTACATCGAACGTAGAATGTTGAAATGCTTTGAAATACTCTGCAAACTTCAGATTCCTGTTTTTTTGAAAGAGAAAAATTTCAATAATCTGTACGAAGATCATCTATTAAGCCTTATTCCCGATTTAGCTCTTCCTGTCTTTCACTTTGCTGTAACCGATACTGAAAGTCGCTATAGGATAGATGCTTCTTGTAATGGAAAATCCATTAACCTAACCACAAAAGGTTCTGAGGTAATTTGTAATGATCCTTGTCTTTTAAGGGTTGATAATAGCCTATATAAGTTCTCTGGCATTGATGGAAAAAAACTAAGCCCCTTTTTCACAAAACAGCATATCTCCATACCAAAATCAGCCGAGCGAAAGTACTTCGAATCCTTTGTACTTAACACTATTAGAACGCAATTGGTTGAGGCGGTAGGTTTTACAATTGAGAATAGTAAACCCGATAAAAAAGCACTGCTTTCGCTGGAACAACGTCTTGCAGGTGGTGCAGGGCTAATTCTTAAATATCAGTATAATGGCAAAACCTACCTTGCCAATTCAAAACCAGATCCCGAAGTCAACCTGATTATTGAAAATGATAAATATAAATTTATCAGATTCGAAAGAGATATTGCTTGGGAAAAAGACTGTAAAGAAAGGCTTGCTGAACTTGGGTTAAAGAAAATTGGCGAGTCGGAGTTTTTTCCCGAAGGCGTTGCCAATTCTATGGACGGACAACCACCATATCAGCTAATTGAATGGATAAATAGGAACCAGAAATTGATTATCGATTCTGATTTTGAAGTTCAGCAGAATCTAGGAAAAGATAAGTATTACATTTACGAATATCGGGTTGAGATTAACTCACAATCCACCGAAGATTGGTTCGATTTATACGGTAAGGTAATTTTAAGCGGTTTCGAAATCCCGTTCATCCATCTAAAAAAGAATATCCTTAAAAATATCCGTGAGTTCATATTACCAAATGGGCAACTCTTCATACTACCCGAAGAGTGGTTCACTCGGTATCGACCATTGTTCTTTCTGGGAAAAGAATCGGGAGAGAAGCTGGCTATCCAAAAATCTCTTTTCAACCTGCTGATTGATTGTAAAGTTGAAGCCCCAAGTGCGCAGGAACTCAAGGATAAGTTTAATAGCAAATCGCCCGAAAAGGTTAAGTTACCAATTGGCCTTAACGCTGAACTCCGCGATTACCAGAAGGAAGGTTATATCTGGATGAACCTACTCCAGCAAAACGGTTTGGGTGGCTGTTTAGCCGATGATATGGGTCTTGGTAAAACCATACAAACCCTTTCGCTTCTCCTATCAACAAAGGAAAAGAGGGATATAAAGTTAGAATCGAATAAAGATGAGGTAAACCCTAACACCAATACTTTTGGGCAAACCTCATTAATTGTAGTCCCTACCTCATTGGTACACAACTGGATTCGAGAGATGAACCGATTCACCCCCGATTTAACCTACTACTCGTATACTGGAGGAACTCGCACAAAGGAAATTTCGGAGATTGTTAAGTATGATGTTGTTATATCAACTTACGGGATTGTCCGTAACGATATCGATTTACTAAAGGATGCTCGTTTTAAGTATATAATTCTTGATGAGAGTCAGGCGATTAAGAATCCAACATCAAAGATTTATCGTTCCATACTTCTGCTGAAAGCAGCAAATTACCTTACAATCAGCGGAACGCCCATTGAGAATTCGCTTTCGGATCTATGGGCGCAGCTGAATTTCCTGAATAGAGGAATGCTTGGTAGCATTAAATCGTTTAACGATGAGTTTATTCAACCCATTGAAAAGAATAACGATACCGAAAAGGAAGAATTACTCAAGAATCTTATACAGCCCTTTATTCTTAGACGAACCAAGGAACAGGTTGCCAAAGATTTACCAGATTTGACCGAGCAGGTGATTTACTGCGAGATGTCCGACCTACAGCGTAAATGCTACGAATCGGAAAAATCATCGATCCGAAATAGCATTATGGAGAATATTGCTACAATGGGGTATGACCGCTCAACATTTGCCATTTTCCGTGGGTTAACAAGGCTGCGCCAGCTTGCTAACCACCCCAACATGGTTGAGGAGTATGTTGGTTCCGATTCAGGTAAATTTGAGGAAATAACCCGAAGCATCGATAGCATTGTAGCAGAGGGTCATAAGATACTTATATTCTCCTCATTCGTTAAGCATCTTAAGATTGTTGCCAGCTACCTCGAAGAGAATGGGATATCACACGAGGTACTAACTGGTGCTACCACAAATCGCAAGGAGGTTGTGGATCATTTCCAGAACGATCCAACTGTAAAGGTATTTCTAATTTCAATAAAAGCTGGTGGTGTAGGGCTCAACCTTACCGCTGCCGATTATATCTTTATTCTCGATCCGTGGTGGAACCCTGCGGTTGAAAATCAGGCAATTTCAAGAGCTCACCGCATTGGACAGGACAAAAACATATTTGTTTACCGCTTTATAGCCATAGATACCGTTGAGGAGAAAATTATCCGCTTGCAGGAGAAGAAGGAAATTCTTGCCCAAACCTTTGTTGATTCTACAAATCCTTTAAAGATTCTTGGGGAGGGAAGGATTTTGGAGATGTTGGAATAAAATTTTATATGTATATCCGCTATATTACCTATAAGTAAAACACAATCCATTGTCATTCCGGGCGAAGTCCAGGAATCTCTTAAAAAAGATAGATTCCTGCATTCGCAGGAATGACAATTTGGATTATTTATTCTTCATTAGGTATCATTACGGACCTGTTTTCAGCGTTGCAACACCCTAAAAATTTCTGCTGATTATTTGGTATAATTCGGTCTGCTCTTCATCCATTCTGAGTAGCCTAGATTTAGTATGTTTGGACTCTGGCAACATGTATGTTATCTGGTACATATTATGTGTAAGCTCCGCCGCTTTCCTAAGTGAGAGTGTTGATTTCTCCTCACACAAAACGCGTTCTAACTCCTTTAAGATGCAGTATGCCGTAAATGATATGCAGATGTGGGCTTCAATACGGTTTCTTAACCTGTGATAGATTGGCCGTATCCGCAGGTCTGTTTTCGACATTCGAAAGGCTTTCTCGATGTGCCATAGATTCTTATAGCTCTCCATAACTTCGCTATCGGTGAGCGTTGTATTGGTAACATAACCCTTTAAACCACCCCATACCTGGTCATGATTATATTTTTCGTAGTCTATCACTATCACCACCTCGCCGTTTAGCTTGAGATACTTATTGTAGCCTTTATTATTAATGCTTGATTTGGTCAACCTTCCTGATTTCACCTGCTTTTCTAAGCGTAACAGGCCTCGCTTCCGATTGTAAGCATCTTTCGCTGCCCGTGCGGCAGAGTAGCTCACAATCAGCCTTGTATTTACCGATTTCTTTAGGCTTTTGGTTGTTCCGTCAACAAATCGTGTTTCGAGTATCTCCTTCTTAAGCCTTTCGGGCTCATTTTTTATTCTTGCACCAAGAATATACTCGTAGTTACTGGCTTCTAAGGCTTTTATATTGTCGTTCGAGAGCAGGCCGGCATCGGCTACAATAATCGGTTTATCCAGATTGAATTTCAGGCTTATTTTTTCAATGAACGGGATGAGGGTATGCCCTTCATAAATATTGCCTTCATAAATATCATAGCCAATGGCATAGCCGCCAAGCCCAACCAGTAAGCCGATATAAACCTGAGGGCATTGGTGCTTACCATCCTTGCTAAAGCCGGTTTTGCGCAGATCGTCCTCATCGCTGGCTTCAAAGTACAGCGTGGTCATATCGTAAAACACAACGCTGATTTTGTTGTTGAGAACTTTCAGGGTATGGCTAAACGCAATTTTTTCAATATGAGGCTTGAGCTTACCGTTCAGCTTATCTAAAAACCGATACACTGCGTCAATGTCAAGGCTCGTCCCCTGATAACGGTATAAATAGTCGATGGTTTTGAGTTTGCTCAGGGGGAAAGCCAGGCGGGCGATGACCAGATGGCGGAATAAAGGCTCCTCGATTGCCCCAAAGCCAACGTAATCGTATATTTTCCCGAATACAATCTCGGGGCCAAGCGTTCTAATGCTCGCATTGTCGAGTACAGAAAAAGCATGCTCAATGGCTTCGTCGCTATGGCTAACGAACAGCTTAGGCTGCCCGCAGAGCGTCTCGATCTCTTGGCGGGCGAGGTTGACCAATTTCTCAATTTCCTGCTGCGTGGTGGCAGAACCTAAAGTTTTGACAACTTTATAACGCCCGTTCAACTTCTGTATAACCTGCACAGATTGACTTCCAGAGCGATTTTTTAACTTACGTACAAACATGGGGGAAATCTTGCAACACCCAAGTTAAAAATACTTTTCAGTATTTACAAGGGGTTTAGAGGGTGTTGCAAAAAAGTGCGGAAAACAGGAAGATAGATTCCTGCATTCGCAGGAATGACAATTTGGATTATTTATTCTTCATTAGGTATCATTACGGACAATCATAAAATTTTAATCGTAGCGGACCTATTACAAATTGTGTTTTCTTGCTTGTCCTTGAAATAGCGTTAAGCCAACAGTTCAATCCTATTTCCCTCGATATCAAGGACTACACTCTCAAAATAACCATCTCCTGTTAGGCGTGGTTCTCCAACAACTCTAAAACCATCGGAACGAAGTGTTTCGGTGAGAGAAAGAACAGCTTCTTTTGAACCTAACCTAAATGCAATATGGGTTATTCCTAACCGCTCTCCTGTATCTAAGGGATTGTTAATTGATTGCTTGCGCATAAGTTCCAGTTTTGCACCACTTTCAAAGCTAATGAAATAGGATTCGAACCCTTTTAATGGATTTATGTACTTCTCATTGCTTTTTCCCTCGAAATATCGGGAGTAGAAATCCCTCATCGCTTCTAAATCGTTTACCCAAATGGCAATGTGTGCTATGTTCATTGGTATCTTTTTCTGTTAGTAGTGTAAATGCTTTTCCAATTACAAATTTACCCAGCTAGGGTACAAATTGTACCCTAGTTGTTTTTTATTCGTAAGGTTTAAAGTCAATGATGAATACATTTTTATAATCATAAGAAGGGTGTAACGTGATACAGGCACTTAATTCATTGTCTTTTGTATTTCTTAGTTTTACCATTACTTTTTGGCTGATTTCAAATGTATCTTTAGCCATATTAACCGTTTGATAGTAATTATTTCTGCTAATACCAATTTCATGTTTAATTGTTATTGAATCATTAGGAAATTTCAGAATACAGGTTTGGCAATTCATGTCAAAACTCACAATCTCAGCCACAAAATACTTCTCTAAAACTCCCTCTTTATCATCATTGCACCCGTTGGCAAGTAGGACAACACAAAGTGCTATAATTAGTTTTTTCATGGTTTTTTGTTTATCGTAAGATGTAAAAAGTTTATAATTAGCTACGTTTTCGTTTCTGATTTTTTGGCGACATATGGAAAATGGTTAGCACATTGTTTTTTACTTGTTTGATAATTCTTCAATTTTTTTATGAAGATCATCAATCCTGCTTGGTAAAATGTAAATATATTCAATGAGATAGTCTAATAAATCCATCATTAGAGTTATGATGTTTTCATTTGGTGTTTTTTCTAAGTCAAAATGAGCACCAATATTTCCACCTTTTCTCAGAGCATCGGCTAATGTCAACAAAGGTTTTTGTAAATCTATATGGTTGGGAAGTTCTTGTAATTGCTTCCCTAACGGTAATTTTTTCTTTTCGTCTGGAAGAATTTGCATAGTTATTCCTTCCAATAATCTTCTGCACAATACTGCAGTTGCCGTCCATTCTCCTACATTATATACATTTATTGAGGATTCATAAGCTTCTTTTAGTCCACCATTAAACTTCACAGAATCAAAAATTCCGTCTAATGGGCTTCTTGTTCTTGGTTCAGGATGAATAAACAATTCTCCTTCTTTTGGATCATTATTATTTTCTTTAAAGCCAATATATATAAAAGTCGCCAATTTTCTACAGCCAGAACATGCTGAATTACAAAAAAGTACTGATTGTGGATTATTTATTAATGTCCAATTCATCTTGAAGTTGACTCTTCTACCACAATGGGGACAATACCAATCAACTGAATCTGGTAAGATTATGCCTCTCCAAGTACTTGTTTGAGCAAATGCTTCTTTAGGAATAAATTGTATCATAGATGTCAATTATAATGTTTGCCAATTCGTTATATGTTTACCATTTGTCAGATCCTAAAATCCAAATCAAATGCATAGATGAAAGTAAACGACTCTCTACCTCAAAGTTATAATTTTCCCTAAATTAACCTATGATATTGAAATGAATAAAAAGGTCTTAAAGAATATTCCTTTGAGACCTTTTAATCATCTTAACTCTGTCAGGTTCTTCGAACTCTGACAGGTTGTGCCATGACCTGACAGAGTCTTAAGACCTGTCAGAGTCTAGTATAATGATGCAAGAAACCCCGTTAGGCCTTTAAATCCTAACGGGGTTTCTTGAAATTATAATATTGAGGTGTTTATTTAAGCACTAATTTTAACATTCTGATATGTAATGGGATCACCTTCAACCATTCGAACAATAAGTTTATGAAAAATGGTTTGCTTATGTATCGATCTGTTGATCCTAAAGCAG
>JABFRB010000032.1 GCA_013141385.1 Bacteroidales bacterium
ATTAAAAATCTAATTATAAACAGGGAACATTATTCCCATTAAAACAAATACTTTATGAAGTTACCGTCAGAAAGTTCTTCGAGTGAGGTATTGGTTAACTACTCTGTTTACACATCGGTACGGGTGGCTGCTAAACATGGAACTAATCAATTATCTAACCCATTAGTTGATGCTTACGAAGCATTAGAAACAAAAATTACAGAACGAAAAAGGAAGACAAAGGAAAGTGCTGCAAAGCTGGCAATGCGCGACGAAAAAAACGATTGTTGCGATAATGCAATTGTAAATTTATCGTTGGAGCTCCTAAGTGCCACTGGAAACAATAGGGAGGATATTCGCTATAAGAGTTTATATACCAAAACTCCAAGTAGAATAACAGTACAACCAATTAAAGATAAATCGAGCGATATTAAAGTATTAATTCAAAAGCTTAGTACCAATAGCGGGGATGCTATATATGCAAAACATCTGCCGATACTACAAGCTGCCATAGCTGAACTCGATGAAGCAGAAGCAAGCTACCAAGCAGCATTGATAAACGAGCAAAGCAGCTACGATTTCGAAAAAGCATCCCAAGCAGCATTACGCAATACTTTAGTAAGAACCTACGGAAAGCTTATTGATATAGCCGGGAAAAAGAATGCAGATAACTACTTTAAGAAATCAGCCGATAAAAAGAAGAAAGAAACAAAGCAGGGAGAAAAACCCATTGAGCCTTGAGATAAATAGAATGATATAAAAGTTAAACCTTTTACGGAAATCTAATCTCATAGGATAACATTTCCGCCCTCGAAAGTGTCTGCACATTTTGATTTTTGCTCAAAGCCCCCCCGCAAAGCAAAAAACACAAAAGGAGCAGACACTTTTATTTTATCATATCTCCAATTTGATAAAATATAGAATATGATTGATTTTGAAACCCCAAAAAAGATAAAATCGCCTTTTGATAATTTATAATAAATCATTAAGTTTGATAAAGATTACTAAAAGGTACACAATACATTCCAATATGGGTTTATATATGTACTTTTAGTGTATATATAAACAAGTTGCCAGTAATTATAAAAATGAAGCCAAGTGCTAGAAATTAACCGAATATTGATTCAATTAAATAAAGCTGTTGATGCAGCTAACTCAGAATTTCCACAGGAAAGGGGAATAGCAATTACTCTATTTGATAACTTAATTGAAGTGCAACTATTCAAAAAAGCAGAGATTATATTTTTATTTGATAGAACTACTTGGTACAAAGGGAATAGGAAATTTAATTATAAAACTCGAAATAGTTCTTTAGGTTATTACGATTCATTATTAAAATTTTCCAAAAATAATGGAATAATTACAGAGAGTGATTTTGAAATTCTAAAATATGCACACAGTATTCGGAATTCAGTATTTCACAATGGCGTGTTGAATAATCTAAAATTAGATTTAGCAATTTTAATTTTTTATGACTTTGTAAATAGGAATATAACAAAATGGGGAAGTCCCCTCGGCTTGATATGCTATAAAAATTCGCCCGGGTATGAAAAAATAGATTTTGGACAGGGGTTAGGGAAAAATAAAATTTCATTAGGCCATAAAGATTATTTTGATGAAGCGGTAGGTTATATCCTTGGTAAGATAAAAATTCGGTCAGGTTTAAATGAAAAGGTACAAAATATATTAGAAACACAAATTGAGAGAATTAAAGACTCAATTGAATTTATAAATTCAGAATCTAAAACTCTAAATTTTTACGATGTTCTTGGGCGATATTGGTATTTAAATGATGATTTCTTTAATTTTTATAAATCAGGTCGTAATCCTAAAAACCTTGATAGTATTTTACTTTTGTATGGTTTTTTACGAGAAAATAAAGAGTACTTAGATGATATTGAAGAATTAAAAAGGAGACAAACTAAAGGTAAAAAACTTTTAAGAAAATATCGTTCACAAAAAAATGAAAAATACCCACATTGGACAGATATTAAAAATATTGAAAAGCGAATTTTAAAATTGAATGGACTAGAACCTGATAAAGTTTTAAAGAATTTAATAGATATAGAAAATAAGATATCTTATTTATATTCAGATTTGGATCAAGCAAGTTCAGATTTAGATTTATATATTCAAGAATTAATTGATATTGAGAGAGAAAAATAAATAACTACTGGCAATCGAGTAGGCAGCCGATGGGCTAAAAGCCTATCGGAGAGCCTCCCCGCTCGCCGAAGTTTAGCGAAGCGTAACTTCGTCGTAATTAACCGAACGAATCCCGAAGGGATCGACGAAGTCAACTGAGCTCATCGAAGATAAATAGCGGTCTTAAATCGCACCAATACCAAATTAAAATTCCCTTGCAAAGCAAAAAAACAAAAGGAGCAGACACTTTTGTTTTTCACATCTCCAATTTGATATAATATAGAATATGGCTATTTATAAAAGACCAAAAAAGATATCAATAATGCTGGTTAAAATTTATTTATGAACTGTCAGGACATAAAAGAAGTAAAGCCACTGAGATTTATATAGATGTAACAGAAAAGAGTAGCAGAAAAATTCGATCTCCATTAAATGATTTAATAATTTAAACTACTTTTGGTATAGAAATATTATACCATAACAATGGTACAATATATACCAAATATTGTTGTATATATACCATTGGGTGGTATATATAAACGAGTTAGCGGCAATAAAAACAGCAGTATGGAGAATCGAACAGAACTAATATTTTCTAATACGACTGCTGTAAAACTTTTGAGATTTAAATAAATTAAAGGATAATAATTATGAATACAAAAAAAACTTTTCAAAATGAAAAGATTAATGTAAAGATAATACTGTCAGCTTTATGGGTTGCAGTAATGTTTATCTATGTTTATGCTGATATTAAGACACTTTTTCAACCTAAGATTCTCGAGCAGATTATCTCAGGAATCGTGGCTGGAATGACAATTAACCAAGGTTTTTTATTTGCAGCAGCTATATTAATGTCTATTCCTGCAATTATGATAATACTCTCACTGACATTAAGACCAAACATAAACAGATGGGTTAATATTATTATTAGTTTTTTATTTATTATTCTGATCATTATTTCACGTTTTGTGCCAGGCAAAATATGGTACTACTATATCTATTATCAGTCAATTGAAGCAATTTTTCATTTTCTAATAATTTGGTATGCATGGAGATGGCCAATACAAGAAGAATAATAGAGAAATTAACAAAATAAAAGATAGATACACGACCGCACAACAACGCCTATCTGTCATTGGGGTTTTACAGTGAAGTTGTTCTTTCGTAGCACGTTTGCAGGTTTGTGGTGGCGGAAAGTTTACAGCTTCGAAGTCCCCCCGTTAAGTGGAGGCTGTAAAAACAAAAATGATTGGGTTGGGCGGTCGGCTGTGCCGCCGTCCACCTATTCCTCCCGCTCGGCATTCTAAGACATAAGCAAATAAAATAGAATAATTATTTTTGTATTGCCAAATAACGACTGGCGGAGCCAAACTCCCAAACACAACAAATAAGCAAAACGTTAGCGTGTCATAATAGAAGAAATAATAACTTTCAAAATAATTTATAGAAGAGCAATTAAACAAGCATTAATATAACAGTATGAAGAACAAAAAAAGCACTTATATAATTGTTTCAATTTCCATTTTCGTTGGACTATTACATTTCGTTATTGGTCCTGATTATCAAGGAATTTTCAAGCATTTTGTTCGTGGATATTTAATTGACATTCTGCTACCTATGAATCTATACTTATTGATGCAAATATCACTAAGAAAGAACATATCAGTTAATAAAGCCCGAATCATAGGTGCAATAATCACTGTTGCTTTTGGAACAATGGTAGAAATATTACAACTTTATAAAATTGAATTTTTTGGCAGCACATATGACCCCTGGGATATTCTTATGTATACAATTGGAGTTGGTTTGGGTATTGTATTTGATTTGACAATAATTGACAAGTTTGAAAAGCAAAGACAGAAAAATGAATAATTACGAACCCCGTTCAGCGAAGCGTAACTTCGTCGAGCTGAGGGAAATTATTAATTTCCAATCTATTTCTGCTTCATCTTCAAATAAATATTTGTGAGTACCTTCTTTGTATAAAGGGGGAACTCGCCATTCATCATCCATCCGTAATAGCTGGGTTCTTTTTCCAGCACTTCAACTACCGATTTGCCTTTATGCTTTCCAAAGTTGAATACCTCAACACCCTTTTCATCAATTATGATTCGTCCTAAAAAATCAACGTTTTTGGTTTGTGCGCTAAATTCGGCAAGAAATTCGACATCATTCTTAAGATCTGTATATTTATCAAGTTGAGACATAAGCACCTCATAGGTTGCATAGGAGTCGGCACCTGCATTATGCGCATTTTCTATTTCCTTATCACAATAAAACTTAAGTGCCGCACCTAGAGTTCTCTTTTCCATCTTATGAAAGATGGTTTGAACATCAATAAATTTACGCTTTCTAAGATCTAAATCAACCCCAGCACGAAGAAACTCTTCCGCAAGTAGTGGAAAGTCAAATTTATTTGAGTTAAACCCTGCAAAATCGCACCCTTCAATAAAATTCGCCAATGATTTTGCCACCTCTTTAAACAAAGGCTCGTTCTTTATATCTTCATCTGTAATGCCGTGAATGGCAGTAGTCTCAGGAGGGATTGGCATTCCAGGGTTTACCCTTTTAACTTTTAGTTCCTCTCTCCCATCAACATGAATTTTAAGAACAGCAATTTCAACAATTCTATCTTTTATTACATCAATACCAGTGGTTTCGAGGTCAACAAAAACGAGTGGATTTTTAATATTAAGTTTCATTGATGGACAGTTTACTAAATAGGGTAAAATTTGTTACAATTTATAAAGATAAAAGGCTGTTTCAAAACCCGAATATTATTGATTATCAGCGAAACGAAGAATACTTAAAATTCAATTTATTACTTCGCTCAGACAATACGATATTAGTTTTGAAACAGCCTTAAAATATGTTTGTTAAAAAATTAAGCACTAATCATCATTGGCATTAAGAGCATCAAGATGTCCTCATCTGCATTCTCATTAACCAATGGGAAGATTAAACCAGCCCTTGAAGGATCTGAAAGCGATAGAACCACATCAGAAGTTGATATATTCGCTAAAATCTCAATAAGGAAAACAGATTTAAATCCGATTTCCATCTCATCACCATCGTATTGGCATTTAAGTCTTTCGTAAGCTGATATTGAGAAGTCGAGATCCTGAGCCGAAACCGTAAGCTGATTACCGCCAAGGCTTAATTTAATAAGATTACTTGCCTGATTTGCATAAACAGCAACCCTACGAAGTCCATTATATAACTCAACCCTATCAATTGAAAGTTTATTTGGGTTATCAGCAGGTATAACTGAGTTATAGTTTGGATATGAACCTTCTACCAAGCGACAAACTAATGTGTAGTTTGACATGGTAAATAGGGCGTTCTTATCATCAAATTCTAAGATAATTGCACCTGATTCTTTTCCAAGAATATTTTTAAGTAATGCTGCTGGTTTTTTTGGAAGGATAAATGATGCTTCGGATTCCGATTGAACATCTTTACGTCTATATCTAACCAACTTATGAGCATCAGAAGCTACAAAAGAAAGGCTATCAGTAGCTAATTCCATAAGGATTCCATTCATTACAGGACGTAACTCATCATCGGCGGTTGCAAAAATGGTTTTTGATATTCCGCTTAAAAGAAGATCCGCTGCTACTTTAACTGTAACCTTACGATCTGGTTTAAGTTCGGCGCGTACTGGGAAATCTTCTGCAGGTTGCCCAACAATATTAAATTGTCCATTCTCAGAGTTAACAACAACTGCAAGGTTTGTGTTATTAATATCAAAAGTTAAAGGTTGCTCGGAGAATTCCTTAAGAGTATCAACAAGAATACGGAAAGGAATAGCGATAGAGCCCTCTTCCATAACATTTTCGAGATGTAACCGGGTGGATAGGGTGGTTTCCAGATCCGATGCGGTTATCTCAAGCTCATTCCCCTCGAGCTTGAAAAGAAAATTATCGAGGATAGGCAGGGTGTTTTTATTGCTAATTACCCTACTAACAATGCTAAGATGACTTAACAGTTCGGTACTTGAAACTACAAATTTCATCTGATATATTTTTAAATGATTATTTAAAGTTAAATGTTATTTGAAATTTATTTTTACCCCAAATTATATCTTTTCACTTAAAGCATAAAGAGTTTCTGGGTCAAAATCTGCTTCATTATCCCATTCAATAGTATCAAAACTTAAATGAACAGTATTAAACTTATCTACATTTCTAAGTTCCTTGAATATACCCTGATTTAAGTATGGATTCATATCGAATTTTCGCTTTTCACCATTTTCAAAAGTAAGCAAAAGCTTAAAATTATTAATCGGTTCAACTTTTTTAACAGCTAAATACATTACAATTTTATTTAAGTGGTTCAATAGTAAAAGGTTTCTCACCATTTTGGCAAAGTTTCCAATCGGCTATTAACTCATCTTTATGTATCTCAATCCATGCTAAAACTAGTTTAATTTGTTTAGTAGGCAAACTTCCCTGTATTAAATCTCCATTAATAATCTCAATTCGGCTGTACTATCTTGATAATACACATGAATATGCGGTGGGTTATGTTCGTTAGGTGCGTAATACATCCTCACAATAATTCCAAAAAACATTGACAACGTTGGCATATCCAATTTTTATACAACAAAGATACAACTCATTTAATCCTATTTCAAAACTCTTTCTCAAACTCTGATTTAAAAACACACTCTATTTCCAATCTCTTTATCTTTGATAATCAAAGAAATCACCTCTCAGAATTCACGAGTCAATAATACAAATTTTTATGCACAAGGGCAAAGGTATATCTAGTTTTTCAATCTAAAAGACGATAAGTCCTTAAGTACAGGGTCAAATGCCACATAATTAGCAATGGCTATGATTGCATCATTGTTAAAAGAAATATACAATCGATTAAGATCGAACTTAACTGTTCGTCCAAATTCATCCCTATATTCGTCAACCGGGATTGGATACGTTTTTAGAACAAGTTTGTTTCTGTTTGTAAGGGTAATTGTAAATATTTGTTCGGGTTGGGATAGAACAATAGCGGCTCTCTCTTCTACTGAGGACTTATTCAGAAGTCTTTCATACGATAAATCACTCAAACCAAAAATAAAGTTGACAACGCGGGAAGTATCAAATTTACTAACATTCTCATCAAAATAGGTGGCTTTTAGGTGAACGCCTTTTTCATCCAATGAAACTGAAAATGATTTTTCGGGGCTATTAGGTATTTCGACATCGATATGCGATATCTGCTTAATATCAGCAATAAACAGCCGATTACTTTTCCAATAATCAGGATCAATTACAAATAGTGATGATAAATCACCCTTGAAACCTGGTAACTTGAGCGTATATGCCGTTCGATATTTCTTTAGTTTTCCAATAGCCCCCAAGTCCAAAGTTTTTGTTGATAGTACAGAGTACGATTTTACAATCTCATCATCATTAAATAGTTCAACGCTTAAACCATCTGATGAAATTAAATCTGATAAACTATCGGAAACAGCTTTTGGAAGAGTGGATCCTATATCTACTAGCATTAAAACCTTCATTAACGCCTTTATGGCATCTGTTCTTGTAGAGATAGTATTATTTAGTAGCCATCCCCGCTCTGTACGGTTTAATGTAATTGTAATTGAGTCTTTACTGAGAACTATTTTATTGATAATAGATGTGTCGGCGATAGAAAAGTTTTTGCTAGCAGGGTTAATTGTTCCCGATTTGTAATGGAAAATAAAGAAATAAAGGGCAATACAACATAGGATGAATAGCCAAGCGTATCTTTTTAAAAATTTTTTAATCATTTCAGTTATTACCGTGTAAATTGTCTCTTTCTAAAATAAAGCCAAATCAAGCCACCAAAGATAAGTAGTGCAGAAGGAACAACAAGGTTAAATAGCTGCCAAGCAAATCTCGATTCGGAAATTTTTTGTTTGTCGAGCATACGAAGCTTAAAATCTCGAGTTCTAAGATTCATAAACCCAATATTATCATCAAGATATTTCACCATGTTTATCACTAAATCCTTATTTCCAAAGGTTTGCTTAGTGTAACGATCATAACCAAGGGGAGAAACATAAGCTCCATCGGGTCTGCGCCTAACTTCGTTTCGAATAATATCGGCATCAGAAATAACAATCATTCTAGTAAAAATGCTGGAAGGCTTAAACTCAAAAGGATGTTCGTGATTGTATTTTGATAAAGGTCGATTCTGAAATGCTGATTCAAAATTTCCCTCTAAAAGAACCGCCACAGGTATGTTTGAGCGATTGAATTCTCGTTCATTGAGTTTTCTACTCACCTCCGCCAAATTAACTAGTAATGGAACATTAAGCGTTCTTGAGTATCTTGAACTTGCAAGTAGAACTGCTTTTTTAACGCTACTGTTTCCTCCAACGGTATCAATAGGGCTAACAAACTGTGCCCTAATCATATTTAAATTCCTTGTAATCGGACTACTGCCTGATGCTGACATCAATGGGTAATATACCCAAGGGGATGCAACAAACTTTGAACTCTGTCCAGGTAAAGATGTATTAACGGGAATTATTGCACATTGAATGTCTTGAATCAATGAAGGATTAAGGCGGACGCCATAACGAAACAATTGATCATCAAGATTATGTTGATTCATGTACGCCAATGTTGATGAACCTTGCGAAAGGCTATCTATACTAACAGTAACAGGATCAACAAACCATAGCACTTTTCCACCTCGCATAATATACTGATCTATAACCAGTTTATCGGCTTCGGGCATTGGTTGCTGGGGACCAGCAATAATCACTACGTTATATGGATCGAGAGCCTTGATATCGCCATTAATTTCTACTCTGTAGGTATCATAATATTCTGATAGTTTTTTATCAATATCGCCAGATTCATATTGATCCAACTCGCCATGACCCAGAATGAAAGCAAGTTTTGGAAGTTTCTCAGTACTTAGCTTAAGGATGGCATCAATAAAATAGAACTCAAAGTTTTGAATGGACAGGTTTATATTTTCATCGCCCGAAAGCGCAGGGTTATTATGGAGAAGGTTTACTGAAATTTCCTTTCCCTTAAAGGAAAGGATTGCACCGGGGTATAACATTCTCTGCGTATTTCCACCCTCTTTATCGCGAACCTGAATGTTTGTTGGTTCGAGTCCTTTGTCAATTAAATCTTTAAAAATTGCATCGCGTACTTTAGGGTTTGTGCTTTCTGATGGGTTAATAAACTCGTACTGAATATTCTCTCCACTATAAACTCTAAACTCATCCAAAGTTTCCTTTAAAGATTTTTGCATCCGTTTAAAACCAATGGGCATATCCCCATCAAGATAAATCTTTACGTAAACAACATCTTTTAAATCCTTTAAGGTATTCTTTGATACCTCCGAAAGGGTATATCTTTTTTCTGATGTAAGGTCGATTCTCCAGTAAATAAAACTAGATATATAGCTGATAATAATAACTGAAGTAACTGCAATTATGAGCTGAACAATATTTCGATTCTTAACGGATTTCGACATAACCCTTCTGTTAAATATTACCATTTTCTGCTTTGAATTCTAACCCGTGTAGCGATAATGAAAATGGATGATAAGCATCCAAAGTAGATAACATCTCTAGTATCAATCACCCCACGACTTATTGAGCCATAATGCTCATTGATGCCAAGTTGAACTAATAAATACTTGAAATCGGTGAAAAGCCCAAGCGAAGCTAATGAATCGAACCCGCTAAAAATAAACAGAGATATAATAATTGCAAGGATAAATGATACTATTTGGTTATCGGTAAGGCTAGATGCAAAAACTCCTATAGCAGCATAGGCCGAAGCCAGAAAAAACAACCCGATGAACGAGCCCCAAGTTCCACCAGTATCAATATTACCAATAGGACTTCCTAGGAAGAATATCGATATAAAAAAGATTAGCGAAGGAATGAGTATAAGCAAAACGAGTAGAACCGAGGCAAAGTATTTTCCAAGTACAAGCTTTAAATCGCTAATGGGTCGGGTTAGGATTAACTCAATTGTACCACTCTTTTTTTCCTCAGCAAAGGTTTTCATGGTTATAGCGGGAACAAGAAAAAGGAATACCCAAGGTGCTATGATAAAAAGAGTCTCCAATGTGGAGTAACCACTATCGAGAACATTTAAAGAGCCGGGGAATACCCACATAATAAGACCATTCACCACTAAGAAGAATGTTGCGGCTATGTATCCTGTTAATGAAGAGAAAAATCCACTGACCTCTTTTTTAAAAATTGCGAACATTTCCTTCTGGTTGATTTTATTATTGTCTGCAATAATACCTAATAAAGAATAAACAACCCAAATTGTCATTCCTGCGAACCGTTAGCTCATGAGCGAAGCGAATAATGCAGGAATCTATTTCTTTTAATAGATTCCGGGACTTCGCCCGGAATGACATTAAGTTTCTTTTTTATTTTAGGTATAATGGCAGATATACATATTTTAAAATTCTATTTCTTGACTACTTCTTCTCCGTTTGCACAATGGTTGAGTCCTTATTCTCAATAATCAAATCTGAGGATCGAGTTTGATCAACCTCGCTGATATTTACAATCTTTACTTTTCTATAGTAGTAATTGATAATCTTATCGTATTTCCAACCCCTTGATGCCATTTGCATTGCTCCCTCCTGACAAAGACCAACCCCATGACCATAGCCACGTCCATCAATTCTTATAATATTCTTAACAGCGGTTACTGAAAAAAACGCCGAACGGAGTTTAAAATTGCTCCGTATTTGAATTGTAGGTATTTTCTGATTTGCAATAGGATAGTAAACTGGTCGTTCCTTGGGTTTAAAATCATACTGCTTAATATCAGTTATGGCTGTAGTATCAACACCTTTCGATTGAAGGAATTTCTTCCATTTTCCGAGCGGAATTTTCATCTCCCAACTGGCATTTCGTGTGCTGGTACAATACCTATCCTCTACTGATACTAAATATGATTTTGGGATAAGCCAAACATCCTGTGAGTTAGCAGTAAAACCACCGCAATTTGAATGGAATGCAGCGGTTATAAATTGCATTGTGGTGTCTACAATTACCAGATCTTTTGTAGCTACAGTTGCTGTATAAATATCTTTATCAAAATTCATTTTTCCTTTATACGCTTGGCAATGCGTTCCATCGCAAAGATTGAATCCTTCGCCTTTATGCTTTTCGAGATGAGCCAATGCAAAAGTTCGAGCAATTAGCGATTGGGCTTTGTAGAACTCTTCATCTTTATTTGGTCCAGATTCTGCCTCAACCACAGATGCGATATACTTTTCTCGGTCAATCATATTTATAACCATCAGCCTATTGAATTCCACATATAAGCTGATATTATCGCTGTAGTTCCTAGCAGGAAATGATGGAAGTATGGGTTTAACCCGAATGGCATCATTATCAGTTTGACCTACAATTGAAATTCTTGCCCATGTTCCTAAATTAGAGTTAGCATCTCGAACAAGGATAGAATCACCAACCCTACTCAAATAGACTATTTGATCTGTTCTGAGCTGAATTTCATCCTTTCCAGTAATAAGTTTATAGCTACCTTCTGTTGGTGTTACCAAAACTGTATTCAAACTCAAATCGTTGAAAAGGCTTATACTTACCTTCTGTGAATAAAGGTTTGTGCAGAGCAAAAGACTTAAAGTAACCAATAAAGTTCTATTCATTGCCGAAAATTGAGTTTATTGTTTTAAAAGGTTAACCACTCGTGCCCCAACCCGTTCCGAAGAACCCTCGCCGCCTAAAATCTGCCTTAGTTTGGAGAAATCATTCAGCATATCGTCCCTCTGCTTGCAACCGGGTAGTAGAACGGATGCCTCATTGTAGAGCCTGTTGACATTAAGATCGTATTGCTTTAGCTCCTTTACCACCTCGCGATCCATAATCAGGTTAACTAAAGAGATATATTTAACCTTAATCACAATCCATGCAATTAGCATTGAGAAGAACCCTCCCTTGTAGCAAACAACTTCGGGAACGTTGAGTAATGCCGACTCAAGGGTGGCTGTACCAGATGTTACCAACGCCAAAGTGCTATGTCTGAATAGCTGATAGGTTTGCCCAAACACAATTGAAACGGGTTTGCCTTTAAAATAGGGTTCGTAAACACTTGCGCCAAGTGATGGTGCGCCGGCTATAACGAATTGGTAATCGGGGAATCTATCAACCATTTTTAGCATTATGGGTAGGTTGTACTTAATCTCCTGCTTCCGGCTACCCGCAACCAGTGCAACTATTGGTTTGTTTGGCAGGTTATTCTGCTTAATAAACTCGCCGAACATCTGGTTTTTATCCAACTTAAAGTTAATGGCATCAATTGAAGGGTTTCCCTGAAAAATTGGTTCAATTGAATGTTTCCTGAAATAATCTATTTCGAAAGGGAATATGATGAAAAGTTGATCAACATAGCTCTTCAATATTTTTACTCTTGATTCCCTCCAAGCCCAAACCTTTGGGGCAATGTAGTAGAATACCTTTAGGCCTGATTCTTTAGCAAATTTTGCAATTCGAAGGTTAAAACCGGGATAATCTACCAGAATAACAACATCGGGTTTGTAGACCATTATATCCTCCTTGCAAAGGCGAAGATTCTTAGAAATTGATTTGATGTTCATCAGCACCTCAACGAATCCCATGAATGCCATTTCACGGTAATGCTTTACCAAATCTCCCCCCTGAGCCTTCATTAAATCGCCTCCAAAAAAACGGAATTCCGCATTCATATCCTGTTTTCTAATTCCGCGCATTAGGTTGGATGCGTGTAAATCGCCAGAAGCTTCACCAGCAACAAGGTAGTACTTCATCTTTTATAATTATTTTATACTAAACGAATATCTTTAATCCAAAAACTAAAAGAGCCATAATAATTGTTGCAGCAAGCACTCCTTTGGCTGCGCTAAGTTTATCTATCCAAATAAATATGAAAAAAATAGCCACATTGGGAATAACCGCTAAGCTAAGAATCTGTGAAGAAAAACCTTTTGTTAGTATCATTTCGTAGAATGAAATCAAACCTTTATGTGAAAATCCAAAGAAATAGATCCCAAAAAAGGTTATGCCGGGCACAATAATTCCCAAAACAAGGCCAATCCATTGTTTATCGATTTTTTGCAGCATATTTTTGATCCTGATTATTAAAACTCCATTGATTTAACCTTTCTATTTCTTTATAATTTGTAAGATCGGTGGTTATTGGCACAATAGATATATAACCGTTTGCTAATGCCCATTCATCTGTATCAATTGCATCGGGTTCGTTATTATGAAAATAACCTGTTAGCCAAAAGTATTCCTGCCCACGAGGATCGGTTCGTTTGTCGAATTCTTCCCTCCATATCCCATTATTCTGCCTACAGATTTTTATTCCTTTAATCTTTTCAATTGGCAATACTGGAATGTTTACGTTTAGGCACGATCTGTTCGATAATCCATTCTCAAGAACACTTTCAATTATCGATTTTCCAAAATGCACCGCGGCAGAAAAATCGGGATTGTTACCGTAATCGAGCAATGAGAAACCTATTGAAGGGATATTGTAAAGGCTACCCTCAATTGTTGCAGCCATTGTTCCTGAGTAGAAAATGCTTACCGATGAATTTGAACCATGGTTAATTCCCGAAAGAATCAAATCGGGTGGATTTGTGAATAGCTGATTCATTGCCAGCTTTACACAATCAACGGGAGTTCCATTAACCGAGTAGAGCTCAACATCATCGGTTCTTGAGCGTTTCTTTAATCTCAGCGGGGTTTTAATTGTAATGGCATGTGACATCCCTGAATTGCCCTCATCAGGAGCAACTGCTATAATTCGCCCAAAAGGTTTAGCCATTTCGATTAATGCCTCTATCCCTTTTGCACGAAATCCATCGTCGTTTGTTACCAGAATTACCGGTTTTCTTGTTTCTGTATTATTCCCCATCACGTTATCAATTGACCTGCAAAGATATTTAAATCAACTTATGCTGCAATATAAAAATGGTTGATTAACTTGAATATGTGATTAAACTCGTGTCCATTTGGGTGTTTAAATCCTTCGCTTTGTTCAGGATTTAAATATCTAAAAAACAGATATTTCACTTTATTCAGCATGACAAAGCAACAATCTAATGGTGAACTGAGAATCAGCATATTATACCTACATCGAATTCACGTTAGGCTTAATAAACAATGGTTCGGTAATCTTTTTGGTAGATTTTTGTGACTTGGTGACTTAGTGGCTTTTAATATTTTTTGGCCACCAAAACTCAAAAGCACCAAATTGCACCAAATCAGTAATTCAAAAATATCGGTTAAAAATTTACCGAACTATTGATAAAGATGTTTTAAAGAAACTTTATATAAAAACATCAGAATTGCATAGATACAACCCTGATGTTTATTGATTTTATCTCAAATTAAATGTTTTTTTACTTATCCGGATTAAGAATAATTGGCATAGTCTTTTTTGTATCCATAATAATTAACTTAGCATTGGGTGATGTTGCAATTGCCTTGATCATTTCGTACTGAAGCTGTTTATCACTAAGCCCAGTGCTTAATATCTTCTGATAATCGGCAATACCTTGTGCTTCCACACGTTTACGTTCTGCTTCCTGTTTTTCCTTTTGAAGAACGAAGGTCATTTTTTGTGCATCCTGCTCAGCATTTATCTTCGATTCAATGGTTGTTTTAACCGATTCGGGCAGAGTAAGATTTCGAACCAGTAGCTGCTCAAGGAATAAACCTCTTTCCTTAAAATCTTTATCGATGGTACTAAATATTCTTGCCTGAAACTCATCCCTTTTGGTTGAATATAAAGCAATAGCATCGTAATACACAGCATTGTCCCTAATTTTTGTTCTACAAATAGGTCGAACTATAGTGTTCTTATAATCGGAACCTATTTCTTTTAGAATTCGGGGCGCCTCGGTTGCAACAACCCGATATAGAACGGTAAGATCTACAACTACCTCAAGCCCATCTGCCGATAATACACGAATGGCATCATCGCCGCTTAGATCTCCCTCATCGTGCTTACCCGACATGGTATAGTTCTGAGTTTTGATATTGAATGGAACAACCTCAACCAAAGGGTTAATAAAATTCAAACCGCTTTCAAGAGTAGTATTATTAACTTTCCCGAATAGCTTTTGAACTCCTACTTCCCCTGGCTCAATTTGAACAAGCGAAGCGACAAGTCCGCCAATTACCAATATTGCAATACCAACAATTTTTACAACGGAGCTGTAAATCCGAACCTGAGGATCGCCCTTTGCAAGGGCAAAACCGATTACGATTACAATAATCCCAATTACTATTATGTACATAGTTTCTGATTTTAGTGGTTAAATAATATGTAAAGATACTTAAAGAAAGAGGGTTTTGCCTTAATATACTCTAAAAATCACACCTGTTCACTTAAATCAAATTGGGAAGCAGCTATTACTCTTTTAAGTAATCATTTGTTTTTACTAGCTTATACTCAGGAGAGCATTCAATCAAATAGTTTAAAATATTTAAATGTCCAGCGCCATAAATTACTAAAATTCTATCTGTAGGTTTTGCGTTGATTTTTTGTATATTTCTAAAAATCCTCAAATTTCTATTAAACCACCAACCCGTAACAAAGTCTGCTCCAAATAGCTCATTGTCTTTAGTTTTGTATTTAAAAACGCCAATTAAATAATTTCCTAAATCCTTTTTAATACTGTTATCGTCATTCATTTGAATTAATTCGGGCAGAATACCTTCCGATTTAAAGACCTGTTTTGGAGAGAAATGTATTAAAGTATCCGGATTTTTATAAAAGAAATTCATAAATCTGCTAGCCTCAATGCTATCTTTACCTTCCAGTACCCTTTTAATATCCTCATAATCCTTTCCCCACTCGTTAATACAATATAATTTTTCAATACCCAACATTTTTGCAAGCCTGAAACCAATTTGCTTTTCTTCGCTTCGTCCTAATTGGTATTCGCCTTGTAAGAATTTATTGTAAAGCGAATCGTATTTTGCCTGTTCGGATGGCTCTCTTTCAATAGCAATAATGGTAGGCTTAAATTTTGCAATTTTACCAACAATATCCTCTATTTCCTGTTGGTATTTGGGTTCTAGAACATCAATCTGATCATTTACTTCGATTTTTTTTACATCGCGATTCGGAAAGCTGAAATGGAAAGTTCCCAACATTAGTACTTCAGTTTTTTGAGACTGCCCAAAAGCCGAAAGAAGTAAAAGCGATAAAGCGGTTGTAAGATAAATTTTCATAGTTTTTTTCTTCTAAAGACATCTATTTCTCAATTTTGTTGCATAGTGCTTTGGGAAATATTGGACACTGGTTTTGTATTAAATTGAGGAGTGAACTTCGATGAATTCACATTATGTTAGGAATACTTTGCCAAGCTTTTTATATCCTAATATATCGCAAAATGCGATATTGAGGGAGGATGGTGTTTAATTTCTAAGAATTTGAAGGGTATATAAAAGGAAGGAAAAGTGTTTTATGGTAAGATTTCCGAATTTTTTAAAAAGTTCGGAAATCTAGGGTTTACCCTTATTTCTTTTCCCCTTTTTCAATTTCTACTAAGCCATTCGAGTTAATCCGTCCTGTTAATTTTTCTTCGGAACTAGCATCGAATGTTACATTACTTGTATCAAACGGTTGAATGGTTGCCTTTAATTTAGAATAGGAAAGAATTGATAAATCCTTCCCTATTATTACGCTATCAAAACAACTTTCAGTATCAACCCGTGGATTCGTGAGACAATTGCAAGTCGAAATAATTTCTTTTGATATCAATTTACCAGATTTGTCGAATGTTATAATACCCGGATAAAGCATATCACCAGACTCTCCAAAAAGAAATGCAAAATAATTTGTTGTATCTGGAAAGCAATTAATTATTGTAAAACAAGAACTAGAAAACACTAATGAATCTGGTGTTGAAGCATCTAAGTGATAACCTTTAATGTGATTTCTGGTAGCATCAAACACATAAGGTAGTGCTATAAACTTTGTTTCATGTATTATATGCCTCAGTCTATTTAGTTTTATTGCCTGACTTTTATTTTGGATTTTTGGATTTGTACAAGAAATTAGTACAACTAATAAAATCGATGTAGAGATAAGTGTAGTTTTCATTATTATTTAATTTTATTCTTAGGTTATTTAAACTCTAGCAGGACCTTCGGACTCTGCTAGGTTATCCAACTTGTTTGACCTTCCAGATTCGTAAGAACTGGAAGCGTCAATTGTAAAATTGTTAAGTCAACCCACATTAATTTATATGCTCCCAACTCTTTAAGTAAAACAAAATAAAAAACTATTCCTTTTCCTTTAATTTTATTGTTAATTGCTTTATGGTAAGAACTCCGATCTTTTAAAAGGTTCGGAAATCTAGGGTTTATGTGTTGGGTTTAATCTTTAGCATAGTGCCGCTGTTATGTGCATGTGCTATTTTGTGATACACCTACAATTGTCTGTTCCAGACATTCCCATTCTTAGCCCAAACTCTTTGCTAAAAACGCTAAGAATATTTGACATTTGCTGGCATTCTTCGAATTCATTCTCATAAACATCGGGGCAATTATACCAATAAAATTTGTATTTGTTCTTAGTAGCATACTCTACATAAAAGGTATAACCATCCGATACTTTATTTTTCCATCCTTTTATGTCCGATTGTGCAGGAAGTTTATAGATATCCTCCTTTTCTATTGCAGTAAAAAATGTTTTCCAATTCGTTTTGGGTTCTAATTTCTTAACCCCAAATGTATCGATTGAAAAAGCCTTTGCATAGTCCAACATATTAAGGTCGGGACTCCATTTGGCTGTTTCAACAAAGTTATAGTTTAAGCAAATCCATTTGTTATCTATTTTCTTAATTATGAAAACCTGCCCTAAAGGCATTACTTCAACCTTTGCCCATAAACGTAATTCGAGTGAATCGGAACCATTCTCAAGCTGATTGAGCATTAATTCTTGAGCGGCCTTCTTTTTCACCTCATAAAAGATATCTGGTTGATGAGTTGCCGAAGTATCAGGCAATTCTATTTTAAATATCGGTTTATCCCTGCCAATATTATTACATGCAGATAATGCTACAATCAGAATTAATAATTTCGAGAGATGTTTCATTTTGATAGCATTGTACATTACTAAATCATAAGCCAAACTATTCCTATTCCTTTAATTTTATTGTTAATTGCTTTATGTATTGGGTTTAACTTTAACTCAGAAGTTTAGAACTCCAAATGCGTTATCAGCTCAAATACAATAAATACACTGTTAGCAAACGTAATTATTGGTTTAGGAAATTTCTTATTTTGTTTTTTTCTTTTTCTGAATAAGGAGTTGAATAGTTGTTGTCGCCTGAAAAATTAACAGTTCGAAACAATTCTTTCTTATATATATTCATCACTTTCTTAGTAAAACCGTAAACTTGGATATTTGGTAAAATAATTTCATTTGCCTTATAGTGAATCCAATAATAGGTGTCATAAATCTGGCCAATCTCATTTTCATAGAGAACCAACATATGAATGCAGAATTTGTTATTAATTATGAATTGTGGACTATAGTCTATCCCAGTATGAAAAGTGTCTGTTGGATTAATGTCCTTATATAAATGTTGCCTTTGAAACGAATTAAACTCATTTAGTTTTTGCCTTATAATTGGTACTTCTGATAGTGTATCAGCAACAAAACAACCAATTATTTTTGCAGTATGATTCCCGATATTTGCACCTTTAATCTTAATACTTAATTTAACTTTTACTGGTAAATTTCCAATACTATCTGAAAAATCTAAATTCTTTTTTATTGGAAGAGAATCACATGATAATTCTATTCCTATCACTTCAGGATTTGAAAATTTAAGTTTTGGTCTATATTCAATCGATGTTAATTTATAGTTTGTTTCTTTTAATTCATTTTCAGATGAGCAAGATTTCCAAGTTGAAAAGATTGCTAATCCAAAAGCTAATCCTGAAATTAATAAAGACCCAAGATTTATTTTATCTAGTTTATCCTTTCCCATTTGTATCATTATGTTTGCTAACGTTTCGTGGTTGGGACAATTGGGGAGTTAGCTGCAACTATCTCGTCCCACGGTAAAAACATACTAAAATAGTAAAAACATTTGTATCTGCATCATCCGCCCCAATTGGATTTGCCACGTGTTGGCAGCAGTTTATTTTTTTATTATTACTATGCTAAATTTTATGGTATCAATAATATTTCCGTAAAACTCATTGCATCCAACTTCAAATGTTTCATTTGTTATCTTCCATATTTTAACCATTGCATTTGATTCTGACACAGGTATTACTAATGGAGATGTATCAAAAGCAGGTAATTTATCTCCTAAATTTGTCTTTAAATCAGCAAAATAAAATTTCTTCATGGTAGTATCATTCTCATTAAATCTAAATTTAATAGAATTCACAATGTAAAAATTCTGTTTAATAATATTTTTACTATTAATGATGTCAATTTTGTTTTTTAATGAATTCAAATTGGTGTTATTCTTCTTAACTTCTGAATCGAATGAGGATAAATTATTTGAAATGGACACTGTTTTTACTTCTAAAGTGCTTACGATAGAGTCCTTGTCTCTGATATTTCTTTCAGTGTTTTTTATTCTTGATTCTACAGGTAATAATTCTTTGTTTAATTCAGTTTTTATCTCTCTCTTAGCATTTTCAAGGGAGTTGTAACCAAGAATACCAGCCAATGCTACAATTACAGAAAATATCGCAACTAGAAATTCCATTTTATATTTGAGTTCAAAGTATTTTGAATCATTTAGTTCTTTGTTCTCAGATGTCTTTTTAGATTTCAGTTCTCTTAATGATAGTATATTCCAAATACTAAAAACTGATAAAGCCACTAAAGTAATTATCAAAATAATTATCATAGGTTGTATGTTTTAAATTGCTGCCAACTTATTTATGCATATACCAAAAGTATATTTATACATTAAATTTTAATGGATACGTATACCTTCTAGTATATTATATATTCAAAGTTAACCAAAATAATAAACCATCAAAAGGAAATTTGATATTTTGGGTTAGAATGTAAATTGGTTTCTCACTCCCCCACCCTCACACTTCATCTTCCTAAATCCAAAATTCACTCGGCTAAATTCCCAAGTCACTTTTCTACATTCAAACCATTACTTTCTACATCGAAAACATTACTTTATATATCCAAAGTATTACTTCCTACATCGAAAGGATTACTTCTTACATTCCCAAGTCATTTGCCTACATCGAAAGCATTATTTTCTACATCCAAAATATTGCTTCCTACATCGAAAGCATTACTTCTTACATTCCCAAGTCGTTTTCCTATATCGAAAGCATTAGTTTTTATATCCAAAGTATTACTTCCTATATCGAAAGCATTACTTCTTACATTTCCAAGTCGTTTTCCTATATCGAAAGCATTAGTTTTTATATCCAAAGTATTACTTCCTACATCGAAAGGATTACTTCTTACATTCCCAAGTCATTTTCCAACATGGAAAAATTCCAGTAAGACTCAAACCAAATAGGGGTGGGTGAATAAACCCCAACCCTTTAAATAAGTAGCTATGATAGTTGGCTTGAGGTTTGGAGAAATGACTTTACAACAAAAAATCGCAAAATGCGATACTGGGTTTTACCAACTGTTTTGTTTCTACAGGACAGTCCCGCTAGGGACGGGATATCGGTAAAAGGTAATATGAGGGTTTTTAAGAATCCCGATAGGAATGAGATATACCCCTATCAGGGTTTGAAACCCTGACAGGGGTTAGATAGTTTCATCCCGATGGGATTTAATGATATTGGGGATGTTTTTTGGTTTTACCGATATGTTGTCCCTACCGATAGGAATGTTAGATGTAGTAATTGTTCAATTTCCGCTAAAAATAGCCCCAACTCCTTAAACAAAGTACTATAATTGAGTGATGTTGTAGTAATGTTTTTTGATTGTTGGTGTAAAATATATCGCAAATTGCGATATTGATGTAAGGATGTGCTAAACAAAACATCAGTTATGCCTAAGTTGAACCGTGTAAATTAATTGATGCTTAATTTTAAGTAAGTTCATTATTCTATAAGGTTTATTTCTGAGCCAATGCTTTTTTTATTGCCTCTTCGGCAAGTGGTGACATTATTTTATATCCTAGTAAATTTGGGTGAACACCATCCTCGGAGTACTCTTTTTTAAGGCCTTTTAGTTCGTCTACCATCGATGAATAGTAATCGAGGTATATTATCCCGTTTTTATCAGCATAGTTTTTTATCAGCTTGTTTAGTTCAACTATTTTTTCTGCCGGATTAAGTCCCGGTTTCCAAGGGTAGTCAAAAGCGGGTAGAACTGAACAAAGTATTACTTTTATATGGTTTGCTATTGCGAGTTCAGCCATGGAAACTATATTATCCATTATCATTCCCAGAGTTGATAGCCCTGTATTACCAGCAATATCATTTGTACCTGCTAGTATAACTACAACTGCTGGTTTAAGGTTTATTACATCGGGTCTAAATCTAATCAGCATTTGAGGTGTTGTTTGCCCGCTAATTCCTCGATTTATATATGATTTTCCCGAGAAAAAACTGGGGTAAATATTCCCCCAACCCTCTGTAATTGAGTTACCCATGAATACAATTCGGTTTTCCTCTGGCGAAGGTAATCCGAGTTTTATGTTTTCGTATTTGTAGCGATTTAAATCCGCCCAATCTTGAGCCTCTGAGAGTTCTATCATAAATATTAATAAGAGTGCACTGAAAATCCATTTCATATTTTTAAAACTTAGCTAGAAATAACGGGTATTGTAAAACTAAAGGTACTCCCTTTCCCATACTGGCTATCCACTGATAATTCTCCGCCATGTCTTTCTATAAATTGTTTACAAAGTATTAATCCTAAACCAGTACCATGCTCACCTAATGTTCCCTTAGTTGTGTTTAATTGTGAAATGTCAAATAGTTTATTTATAGTTTCAGTATTCATGCCCACACCATTATCTTTAATTGAAAATCTAAAATATTTAGGCATTTGCTCAACAATTAAATCAATCTTGCCATCCAAGTTGGTGTATTTTATTGCATTTGAAATAAGATTTCTAATTACAGTATTTATCATATTCATATCGGCAACAATCATCTGATTTCCACCTGCATAAAAATTAAGAGTGATATTTTTATTCAATAAAGAAAGCTTAAATTTTTCAATTATTTCATTACACAAAGTTGAATAATTAAAAGATTGAGGTGAATAATCTATTCGACCTGATTGCGACAATGACCATGTTAAAATATCTTCTAATAAATTATATACTTTTTGTGCTGAATCGTTAATAATACAGAGCTGTTTTTCAATTTTGTCTACTTCGTATGTGCGTATGTTATTAGTAAGCAATTCCAAAAAACCAAGAATTGAATAAAAGGGATTTTTAAGGTCATGAGATAAAATTGAAATAAAAATATTTTTGTCGGAATCAAGTTTTTTAAGTTCAATATTTTGTTGATTAATTAAAATTTCGTCCTGCCTACGTTTTGTAATATCACGGGTAACAAATGCAAACAATTCATCGGACATAGGTATGGGTGCAACACTTACTTCTGTCCAAATTTGACCTCCATCCTCTTTCAAAACTCCAACAACAACGTTTTGAACAATTTTTTGCTCACTCATCGCAATATAACTTGGAATTTCCTCTGGCTTCATTTCAACACAATCGGAATTAAGGTACTTCCATTTCCTGTACGCACCATTTCGAAGACCCTCTTCGGATATTTGTAAAATCTTTCCTAATGCAGAATTAAATTCCAAGATTTGCCCATGTTTGTTTCGAATAGAGACACCCACAGGTAAAATATCAAAAAGTGTATGCCATTTCTCGGCATATAACTTTAGGAAATTTTCGTCATGAGTACGTTTGGTAATATCGCGAATATTTGCAATTACAATTTGCTGATTATGTACTTCTATGTATGAAACATTTATTTCTACTGGGAAAACTTCGTTATTCTTTTTCTTATGATAACGAATTGGAATTTGATTAATAGGATTCTGAAATACCTTGACTGTTTCCTCGGGTTCTGCCGAAACTATAGTGTTAGGTTTGCCAATTAATTCGTTATGATTATAACCGTAAATTGATTCGACTCTATTATTTACATCTAAAATAGTAGAATCTGTTTTATTTAAAATAAATATTGGGTCGGGTGACAGGTTAAATAATGTTTTAAACTTTAATTCACTTTCTTCTGCTATGAGCTTTGCCGCAAGTATTTCTTTTTCTGCAATCTTACGATTGGTAATATCAAGAGATGTAACAACCAAACCAATTACTTCATCGTTATTGCTTTTTATTGCACTTAAGGAGTTTTCAACATAGTGGATTCCATCGTTCCACGGCAATTCACTTTCCACTATTAAATGTCCATCATTAAAACATTTGTCGTAGCTATTTTTCCAAAAATCAAGAAATTCCTTTGGGTATTCGTCGGGCAAAACATTTTGACCTACTGACATCTCTTTGCCCCCTGCGGCAACCAAGGCGGACTGGAAAGCTTTATTTGCAAATAGCAAACGATAATCAGGGTCAATAGCCCAAATTATTCCTTTAGAGTTGTTTATTATCAACTCTAAAAGTTTTAACTGACTATATTTATTCTTATCCATATTGAAAATTTTTAATAAAACCCCAAAAAGGATAACGAAAAGAACATCTTACAATTATTTAGTTAAAGGTAAACTAATTTTCAATTACATTTTCCTGAAATAAATAAAATGTGTATCCGCTTAAATAACAAAATCAAACCTTTGCGCTGTCATTGCCTTACGGCGAACTCGCAAAATACGCTCGGTTCCTGCGAATGCAGGAATCCCCTTTTTTATATCCAGATTAGCATTGCTGAACTCTCTTCGTTCGGTTCCGGGACTTCGCCCGGAACCGAGTTTACGAGCTCGGCGGAGCCAATGACAGTTAAGTTTGCTTGTTGAAATAGTAATCTAAACGGATACTCATAATAAATAAAATGGGATGGGGTGATATAAAAATTTCATTTAACATTTGTCCAAAAAAAATAGAGAGAGTTATCTACAACTCTCTCGTTGCTCATAAACAATAAAGTAAATTAGGAATTACTTTCGTGTTTTAAATTTACGCCCTGATTGTGTTTTGGGGGTTGTTTAAGGTATGGGCTTTAATCTATTTTTAGCTGTTCTATTTCTTCCTTGGACAAGCCGCTATATTTCATAATTTTTTCAATCGACTCGTTTTCAGATTTCATTTTCTTAGCAATCTCAATATTTCTACCGCTTAAAATCTTTCCTTTCTCCCTATTGATAGTTTCCTCAACAATTCTTTCTCCCTCTTTTCGTGTACGTTCAATAAGGTCAAATCTGGGAACCCATTTTGTACTTTTCTCTATTTCTGCCAATAACCCTGTAACAGCAAAACTCTTGAACGTTTTTTCTGAAATTAGCATGAAGTCTATAACCTTTATGTTTAGAATACGTCCAACTTGTAAAAGCCTATCTGTTACGTCCCTATCGGATTCCGTTGGGTCTAAACTGCCGCCAGCATGATAACGTACCAATATTACATTGGCAGAACCTTTCATTACTGCCCAACGAAATATTTCCATAGGTTTAATAGAGGTTGCTTTTACGTTTCCAGTACTAATTAATTCAAAGTATTGCAACCTGCTATCCTCATCAAGGCCTATCATCCAAAAGTATTCTTTTTTGGGATCTACCTCCTCTTCGTGCAAGAGGACTTCCTTCATCACGCTATATATATCGTCAGTATTTAGGGTGTCTAAATTTTGCTGGTCTTTGAGTTCTGATTTCATAGTGCTAATTTTTATGTTCTCTGTCAACAAATATAGGAATTTCTTTTTATTAGGGTGGTAAATTGTTTTACGTCTGCCAAAAGACTTACCGTCACGTGCATTATCATCTTATTTATTTGAGCCCTAATTTACTATTTTCTTTTAATAATTCTATAGATTTTCCCAATCTGCTAAGAATTGTTTCTTCCCTTTTGGCACTGGTAATCCAAAGCACATAATGTTTTTTGTGAGTTTGGGCAAGATTATTGAAATTTGCAAGGGCTGGTTCATTTTTGGCAAACTCTTTTATGATAAAATCTGGAACATCTAACTCCTTTTTATGCTTCTCGTTTTTTAAATCGTTGTTTTCCCAGTTAACGCTACCTGTTTTTACGTAAATATCAATCTTTTTAAGCCCTTCTTCGGTCATCCTACCCTCTTTAATTAGCGATGTTACTAGTTTCTTGTTTATTTCGGACCATTTTGTTTTGTTTGTTCTTGGTGTAAATTTTCTAGCATATTGATCGTTATCGATTCTTTTTATTAGGCTATCAATCCAACCAAAGCAAAGTGCTTCTTCCAAAGCTTCGTTATATGCTATACATTCGATATTTACATGTTTTTTATAGAAGATAATCCAAATACCAAGGCTCTTATTATGATTAACCTCTAACCAATTCCGAAAAGATACGCGGGTACTAAAGTGTATTTGTTCAAGTTCTTTCATATTAGTTTTTTTTTAGGATTGCCGATATTATTTGAGGATTAATACCGCCAACAGGGACATTCTGCGTTAAAATCAAACTAAAGTAGTAAAATAAATTGCATTTTGAAAAATCGGTAAAAGGAAAGATTATCTTTAACCGAATTAACTAGTTTAATACGATTAAATTTTTACCAAGAATGTTTTCTTTCAAAAATTTAATAACGTTAATTTCTCTACTTCTCTACCAATTAGCATTGTCAGCACAAGAAACTGACGATATCAAAATCACTAATTCATCCTATCAATCAGGGGAGCAGGTAACCTACTTAATTAGCTATACTTGGTTTTTCCTATGGACCGATGTAGGTGAGGTTACTTTTAAGGTTACTTCAGATGTATGGGAAGGAAAAGATGTTTTACATCTAAAATGTTCTGGGAATACATACCCATTCTACGATTGGTTTTTTAAAGTTAGGGATTTATATGAATCGTGGATCGATCCTAACACACAGCAACCTCTTCATTTTAATAGGGCAATCTACGAGGGTGGTTATACAAAGGAGAATGAGTATAAGTTTGATTGGTCTACTAATCAAGTATTAATTAGGATTAAGCGTAAAAATGATCCTAACAAGTTTGATACGCTTAAAGTCGAAAAGAACACATATGATGTTATATCGGCAATATATGCGGCCAGAAACTTAAATTATTCAAATATTAAACTAGGAAATATTTTCCCGGTAACTATAATCTTCGATAAAGAAATATATAAAATCGGATTCAAGTTTCTTGGGAAAGAGGAAAAAAGAATTGATGGAATCGGTCGATTAAATTGTCTGAAATTTCAGGTTGATCTTGTTGTAGGTGATGTCTTTTCTGGGAATCAAAAGCTTTATGTTTGGGTTACGGATGACCTTAACCATGTTCCAGTTTTTATTGAATCTCCTATAAAGGTAGGTAGTATTAAGGCTAGGGTGATTAAATGGAAAGGGCTGTTTAATTCTTTGAATTAAAACTCTTTTTTACATATTAAAACTGTGTTGGAATTTTAATTTAAAAGTTATTGTTATTATCGTATTAACGCCATTGCAGAAAAACAAAAAGGCTGAAACAGAGTCTCAGCCTTTCATTATTAATTCAACTAAAATATCTAATCCTTATCCTTTTTATAGATGTAGAGGGCAAATAGCGGAATAAAAATTATGCCCGCCAGTGCTGCTATCATCTTTATATAATAATTAATACAACAATGTTGCCCTTTAAGGAATAGCCCTATTAAGAAGAAAACACCTGCTATTACTCCTAGAATGTAAACTGCTTTTTTCATGTTGGTTAAGTTTTAAGGTTGTTAGTTAGTTTGATATATCTATGGTTAAAAGATTATCTACCTTGAAAACATAAAAACATTATCAAAAAAGAAAGACAGCTATAAATATAGGACACAATTAAATAAAAGTCAATGAAATACAGTAAGTAAGTTATTTTTTCTTCTTCATCAATTTTTCAATATCATCAATCTCCTTCGGGGCGTTTTTTGAGAGAATTTCGCAACCGTTTTCGGTTATAAGAATGGTATCTTCTATCCTAATGCCAAACCCTCTATACTTTTCGGGAGCAGTGGTATCATCGGGTTTGAAGTAGAGCCCTGGTTCAACGGTTATAACCATTCCGGGTTTAAGAATTTGTTCTGTTTTTACATCGTGAACATCGAGCCCAACAGGGTGTGATATTCCATGTATAAGAAACTTACCGTATCCTAATTTTTTAAAGGCATCTTTTACAAATTTCTCCAAATCATCGGTTAAAAGTCCAGGTTTTATAATATCAATTGCATCCTTTTGTACCTTAAGAACCATGGCGTAAATTTCTTTTTGTGCATCGGTAAATTTGCCAGAAATAGGAATTGTTCTGGTTATATCAGTACTATACCCTTTGTATTTTGCTCCAACGTCCATAACCACAAGGTCACCAGTTTGGGTTTGGCGGGTGTTAATGCTATAATGAGGGATTAGGCTATTTAAACCAGAACCAATTATACTGGTAAAACCCCTAAGCATTGCACCCTGTCGGGTATATTCATATTCAATTGCTGCTTGCAGCTCATATTCCCATACACCAGGTTTAGCCAGTTTCATTGCAGCAATAAGTCCATCGGATGTTATATCTGAAGCTTTTCGGATATAGGCTATCTCCTGCTCCGATTTTATTGTTCTAAGTTTCCCAACGAAGAACTCAGCGGATTCTATTTTTAACTTTGGGTAAAAGTTTTTCATTCTGGCTTTCATTTCCCTCTCCATAAAAAAGGCTTTATCGCTAATCCAATCGTTATATAGCGCAAGATCGGGGGCTGAGTAGTAAAGTTTACCAATTGTTGGCAAAAATTTAGTGAAGATTGATTTAAACTCGGAAACCTTAACAGTGGTATCGTTTAATCCTAGCTGGAGGTTTTTAACTACATCGATCTCAGAATAAAAAATAATTGTATTCTTTTTCTTACCCCCAACCTTAATCCCTTTTGGAGACATCAAAAGCATGTTTGTTGCAGAGTTAATACCTGTAAGATAATAAAAGTTATGCTCCTGAATATACTCATTGGCATATGGTGCAGCATTTATTGCTTTTAGTACAATTGCAGATGATGTGTCGAGCATCAAAAGGACTTTTTCCCTTCTTGATAAATATTCATCGGTTGATGCTATTTGAGCAAAACCAACACTGGGAAGAAGCAGAATGAGGTACAAGAATTTTCGCATGGTTTATTTAGTTAAATAGTTCAAGTTGCTAGTTTCTAGTTGCTGGTAATTGCATGATATATAAAACTATATACAAATATGTGAGATTTTTAATTCATTTATAATATCCAATGAAATTCTCATAATCAACAATATAGCAACTAGCATCGAGCAATCAGCAATTTGGGTTTAATAGAAAAAAGGTCGCTACCATTTATTCTGATAGCAACCTGTAAGTTAATCAAATAAAACTATTTCTTCTCTTCAAACTTCATAATATTTATCATAACCTGTGTCATAGGCATGGTCATGTTTTGCTGACCCGAAAGGGCAATTGACATATCCATTTCCGTAGTATCCTCAGAATAAACTATTAGGGATACTTGAGGATTGTAGTATGCAAATCCTTCGGATTTTCCAGTTCCCTCCATGAATAAATCCATTCCATGGGTATTTCCCTTACCATTTATAGTTATTGTCCCCGAATAGTTTAATCTTAAATATTCAACTCCATCCTTACTCTCCTTACCAGCAAATGTATAATCCATTTCGGTTGTAGAGTTTGTGTTAACAGGATTGTTTTCAGATATTTGAGTTGAATCAACGCTTGTGTTATGCCATTTATCTCCAATTTTGATTTCGTTACTTGGCAGTACTAGAATTTTACCAATTTGACTCTCGGTTCCCATCATCTGGAATTTTTTGGCATCACCAACAATAACAGAAGAAATTTGTTTCCCAGTGTTTGATAGCACAACCCTTTTCTGCTCATTTAGGTTGAGTTGCATGGTTGTATCTCTGCCCATCATTGTTGAATGAACGCTAGCACTTAAAAACGTATTAAGAGCAGTTGCATTACCATCATTATCTACATCCTCAACATTGATTTCGCTAGATGAATTTATTTCCGATGACATTTTCACTTCCTGCCCTCCCATAGATTGGGTCATATTGCTTACAATCTGGTTGCTTACAACGTATGTTTTGCCCTTAACAAAGTTATACTTTAGCATTACCGATTCTTGTGAAAAGGCAAATCCACATATTATCATAAGGGATAATACCAAGGTTTGTTTTAAAATAAGTTTCTTCATGATTTAATTAAAGTTGGTTAAGTTATTTGTTTATTCCGAGTTACTAGTTATTTGTTATTAATTATTGAGTTATCAAGTTATCAAGCCATTAATCTATTTATAAAAAATAAGGAATCTTTATTACTACGTTAATTTTATTAATGCTTCTTGATGATGCTATAATGCTTTTTCTCGTTTGCGATTACCCAAGCAGTTCTGAAAACTAGCCTAGAAATTTGGGATGCTTTGAATGGGTTAATCGACTGTGGATCGTCCCTAACAGTATGATAATCTTTATGCAATCCAGATGTAAAGCCAATTACAGAGATATTTTTCTTAAAAAAACTGTACTGGTCACTTCTTCCAAATAGATCTTCCGCAGAAAGAGTAATTTTTAGTCCAATACTTTTATTTTCGTTCCTTATAATCTCAGCAAGATCTTGATTCATAGTATCTCCTTCAATTTGGATTGAATCGTTCCCATTCCGACTAATCATATCCATATTGAGCATTGCAACCGTTTTATTTAGTGGAAATAACGGAGTGCTACAGTAATAATCAGATCCATAGAGACCTTTTTCCTCCCCAGCAAATAGAATGAAAAGGATGCTACGTTTTGGCTTACCTTTCATGGAAGCAAATGCTTTTGCAGCGGCCATAACACCTGCTGTTCCCGATGCATTATCATCGGCACCATTGAAGATATAATCTTCACCAGGTTTATGCTTTGCCATAAAGCCAACATGATCATAATGCCCGCCGATTACAATAATCTCATCCTTAAGGGTTGCGCTTTTCCCCTCAATGACTCCAACAACATTTTTCGCAACAATATCTTGAATAACTAGTTTGGTTGCTATTTCGCATGTTGAATTTGAAATTGAATAGGATTGAGGGGTGTAATTCTGATCGATTCTACGCTGAATATTTTTAAGTGAGTCGACACTTCCAAAAATATACTTTATTACGCTTTCTCCAACCTGAGCAAATGGGATTGATGCTCCTTCTTTACATAGTTCTATTGGCAAATTATACTGAGGTAAAAATTTCGAGAGGCTTGGCCATGGATAACCCTGTGGGGTAAGCATTATATGATTTAACGGATCGTTTACAACGAGTACCGCTACTGCTCCATGATTTTTAGCATTTTCCATCTTTGAATTCAAGTAGGAATACTTAGTCTCCTGAACGCCTCCAAAAGGTGATTTTGCATCCTTCTCACCGGGTTCATGCTTCAAAATAAGGACAATCTTACCCTTAAAATCTATATCCTTATAATCATCGTAATTATATTCAAGAGCAGTAATCCCGTACCCAGCAAAAACTATTGGTGCAGTCGCACTAGTATTAGAGGTTGATTCAAAAGGAGTATAATCGGTTTTCAGATTGAATTCCTTGATATTACCGCCCTGCGATATTTTTAAGAGGCAATTTTTAACATCCAGATTCTTAGTGCAAAAAGGGATGTTCTGAAAGTAAGAGCCATTAACCTTTTTGATGCCTAACGCAGCAAATTCTTTTGCAATATAATCAGCTGCACGATCAAGTTCAGGACTTGGGGTATTTCGACCCTTCATTGAATCGGAGGCCAAGTAATCGATATATTGCTTTAAGAGCTCAGGGGTAATCTGCTTCACTCCTTTTTCAACTTTCTTCTGTGCATATATGCTTTGGGTTAAGAACATGCACAGGGACAAAATTAGAATCGCTGACCTTTTCATTTTCAATCTTTTAATGGATATGTTTATTTTTAGATAAATATATGGATTTTTTTGATTTACACTTTTAGATACTCAATCGCTTAAAAAGCTACACCTAAAACAAAAAATAGGTCAAATTATTTTATTGTCAACAGGAAACTCTGTCCGGAAAGATTAAAAATCATATATAAAAAAGCCTCAAAGTCTCATGACTTTTCGAGGCTTTTATGTGATATCAAACTCTCATTATTTTATTTTCTTCAACACCTTATTAAGCCTCACTCTTTGAGAATCTTTGTCCATTTCTGGAATTCTTGATTGTATTAATTCGATGAATTGCTTTTGATTTTTAGAGCTTATCGCAAATTGTGATTTTTCAGCATACATGGGTAATTGTTTTGCAGGGCATTTTTTCAGTTGCTCAATCAACAGCGGAAAAGTATTATCAGCGTATTCATCAATACTTGACAATTTGGCCAAAATCCCCACTCCATGGTCAATGGTAATTACTGAGCCTTTATCAATTGCAGAAATAGTAAGCGGCAGTAAATCATAAATTCCTTTTGGATTAACAAGCGTAATCGTATCCAAAGCGGTCATTGTACCCCAAATTAGCCTATTATTTTTTGAGTTTAAAATCTCACCAAATTCTTTATAGTAGGGTGCAATCATATCTGCCGAACCACGCTCCCCAATTTCATAGAGAGCCTTAATACAATCGCTCTGGATATTCTTATCCTTATTTTTTAAATTCTCAACCAATTCCTTAACCCAATCGTTACGTTTTGATCTGATTATCTCAACGGCTAACGCTTGATTTGGCTCATCATCTCGCCTGTTTAAACTTGTTGCAATTAAATCCAATGCTTTCATATTATCATTGATTATCAATATAATTAATCCACTTGGGTAGTTCAATCAGTAGATTTTGCATAACAGTATCGGCTCTTTGAACGAACAAATCAAAGTTTCCATAGGCTTCGCCTTGTTGAGTGCTCACTAAATCGGTTACACCCCGTAAAATCAATATTTTTTTATTATTCCGATTTGCCACATAAGCAATTGCGCCCGTTTCCCAATCGCCTGCAACTGCATTATACTCCTTCTTTAATTGTTCAATTTCATTTATTCTCAAATCTCTATCGGCAGAGACCAATACAGTTTTGCACACTTTTGATGGGAAATTATTGCCTAACCATGTTAGGTCAATTTGAGTGGTATAATCGGCAATTGCCTCCTTGGAATCGCCCATCGCCTCGCTGATATCATAAATTACAGTCTTATCGGCTAAAATAACATCAAATCGTTGAACCTTCCCTTCAAATCCACCACAAGTCCCAAGGTTTATTATGATTTCTGGGTTATATGTATCAATTACATATTGGGTTGCGCCAGCAGCCGCAACCTTGCCCCAACCCTCGTGAAAAAACAGAACATTTTGACCTTGGATTTTCTTGTAGAAGTATTCACCCCAAGGTGATTTTTGGTAATTCTCGTTTGGGTAAAGTTTCTTCAAAACCTTCCATTCCATGTTAGCAGAGATAATAACAGCATACCTGTTTTTCCTGACACAGGAGGAAAAACAAATCAAAATTAAAATAGTAAAAAATAATAAATATTTCCTCATTATTACTTTGGTTTTATTATGTATATTGAATTGATAATTTTTAATTCTAAACATGTAGAGTCTTGCATTATCAATTAGCCATTTTAATGTCTATCAAACTCTTTATATCACTTATTATACTATCATTTTTAATATCAATACGAATTCCACGACCTTCGGCATAAACCCTTGCTGAACTGAGTTCTGTCTTAATCGCCTGCGAAATTTGGCTTTGCATTATTATGTCTGTTGCTTTTTGTCCGAATACAAATGCAACTTTAAAGAACTTATCCCTTGGTAAAAGATATACTATTGCTCGCTTTTTATCTTTTATCCTAAAGTTCCAACCAAAGTTTGAATAATTCCACTCCTCAAATCCTTTTGGGTATTTTGAAATTATATAATCCTTAATCAATTGCCATAATTGGTATGTATCACCTAATGATTCTTTCAAATCATCATTACTTGGAGTCGTATTTTTATCTGTAAAAATGCTTTTGTCCATGTATGTGGTTTTATAATACAAAATAATATCTGTAACCAACACTCACGCTAATTGTCTGATTATAATAATAGTTTGGATTTGGAATCAAATCTCTCCCGTAAGAGTTTAAAATACTTCTACTCCATTCAAAATCAATAAATATATTACCAAACCGTTTAGGCAATGAATGGATATATCCACATCCTAATAGGAATCCTGATTCTTTATCATTAGCACCTCTTTCATTTATATAGCTATATTTTTTCCCTTGTATTTCAATTTTACCTTTTTCTTCAGAGTTTAATAATTTCCCTTTAAATACTCCCACTTTTATAAAAACGTCATTTTGTTTGAATGGAAGATAAAATGTGATAGGAATATCAAACGTCCGATAATTTTGAATCCAATTTACTTTGCCAGTTACAGTTTCATATATTTGCAAATCACTATTCCAATGACCTACGGTATTTATTCGTGTTCCCTTTTGTATATAATTTGCTCCAAAGCCAATAGAGAAATACTTACCAATTCTATAATCAATTAAAACTCCAAAGTTAGTCCCGTTTTTAAATTTACTACTAGCCGGATTATTTGCGTAAAAATCAGCAGGAGTATCTCCATTCAAGAAAGTTTTACTTTCAACACCAGATCCATACATATTGGCTATTGTAATCCCTCCTTTGAATGATATATTAAGACCACTCTTTTTTTCCTGAGCAAGAACTATTGTCTGCATTAATACAAATAAAATGAATATAATCTTTTTTTTCATGATATATAGTTTACTATTTCCAATTAATATTTATAAACGGTAAGTCGGTTTTCTATGGCACTTGATATCGTTTTCCGCACCTGTGTATTTGCAATTCTGAGTGTTTTTATTTGAATTTCTGAATTATTCCCTACTCGCGCCATTTTAGCAATTGCTAACTATTTGGACATTATTCAGAGTTGCTTAATTAGTAATGAATATCTTTTCGAGGAATCGGGTGATAATATTCTCATTGGGAAATAACCTTCTGGCACAACACAAGGCATTTCTCCGTGAGATTTTGGTTTGTCGGTTCTCGTAAGTGGATTTTGTGTAGAAATAAATTTCCTCTTTTGAAGATTGGGTGTAAATAAATTATCGCTCTTTAATGGGCAATTCAAAAAATTATTGAAATTTCTACTTTTCTCAAGTGTGTAAGGGTTTCTATAAATACTTTTCAATGTTGTATCCAATTTGAACTTTCCGCCTATCTGCGAAAAAGTTGGAGTAATTAGCAGGCTTAAAAAAGCAGTAATTATCATTAACTTCTTCATATTCGCTATGATTTAATCTGTCATCAGTTTTCTAATTTAGTTACTCTGCCGCATATCTTTCCTGAATTATATCTCAATCCCTCGCTAGTAAAGTTATCAAAAAACTGCGAACCCTCCAAATGCGAAACCAGTTCCAATGATTAAACCACAAGTTACCAACTATATTTTTTTATATGCAATATCCGTTATAATACTTAAAAGCAAAACACACTCCATTGTCATTCCTGCGAATGCAGGAATCTATTTGTTTAACTTGATTCCGGGACTTCGCCCGGAATGACAATTTGGATTATTTATTCTTTATTATGCATTATTGCGGACAATCATATTTTTTTAATACCCCAACTTTTCTAAAAACTTTCTTGTTATCTCTGATACCTGTTCCCCGTATTGTCCATACCAGATAAAGTGACGAGCACCTTCTAATGGATGAAATTCAATGCTATTCCCTGCTTCTGTCATCTTTTTTACAAACTGATCGGCAGTAGAGAATGGAACATTCCTATCTTGTGTCCCATGAATTATTAATGTTGGGGGTAACCCATTTTTTATTAGATAATTAGGTGATATTTCTTTCACTAGATTTTCATCAAGGTTTCTTTCCTTTAACCCCTTTTTTATCCAGCTAGTATTGTCATCATTCAAATCAAATACACCCGAGATAACCATCAACACATTAGGAACAGGGCTATACCTTAAATCATCTGTTTTTTCATTCCATTTATCGGCTAATGCTGTGGCAAGAACTAAATGACCTCCTGCACTATTTCCTGATGCCACAATACGGTTTGTATCGATATTATATTCATTGGCATGTTGTCGTAACCAGCGAATAGCCGATCTGGCATCCATAACCGACTCAAAAGGGAGTGTTCCATGCCTATACGCCAATCTGAATTCAACAGCAACACCAACCCATCCTTTCTTCGCATAGCTCTGACAGGCATAAAAATTCCAATCAGGCTTTCCCTCCGACCAACTGCCGCCAGAAAAATAAACTATCACAGGTCTTTTTTTATTTGGATCATCGTTTTTAGGTAAAAACAAATGTATTTCCAAATTGAAATCATCAACTGTTTTATATATTTTAATTAGATGATCTTTTCTTCCACGCTCATCGTCTGTATATAATGCTCTAATTTTATTAACGTAAGATGTGTCCTTGCATGTAGTAATAAAAGTTTGATAAATATTTTCAAGATTTTTTATCCCGAAATTATCAATGTGATTATATAAATAATTAAACGTTAAATAATCAGCTACAGCTTGATTCGAAAAATACTTTGGAATCAGATTCAGTGATGCTTGTAGCTGCTGATTATCGAGCTTTTTGTAGCTAGAGTTTTTAAGTTCAATACTCGATTGAAAATACAAAAAAGCCTTTAGGTAAGCTTTAAAACTTTCAATTTGCAACAGTTCTGGATTATTAAACTCTTTAATATTTTCATTAATTCTTTGATCAATAAGCCCATTGGGTAAGGTTTTATCCCCAGTATAACTTTCATGAAAGTATGGATAATCAAGTAGAAATTTATCGAAAGAGTAATGAATATCCTTTGATTCTTTGTGGATAATAGATTTATCAAATTGTGGAATTTTTATTTCAAATAGTCTTAATTGTTCCACAAAGATATTTCTTAAAGAATCCACCTTTGAAATAAAATTTCGTTCATTTAAGGAGTATATTTTATTATAATTAGGAAAGAAATAAGCAGCAAATGATTGATTAATTGCCTCCTGTTCTAATTGAAATTGTTTATAAAGACTATCGTTTAATTCCTTTTGCTGACCAATGCTTATTTTCGATATTATTATTAAGGAAATTATTAGGAAGAAGAAGATTTTTTTCATTTTATGCTAAATGTTTGTAGAAAAAGGCTGATAACCCTCTCGCACAGAGGATTGAGTTGGATTTCGCTTGTGCGGATTTGCAATTTTGAGTGTTCGAAACCTTGATGTGAATATGAGAAATATTTATTTTTTGCGTAATTGTCAAATTACGTTAAACGATGTTTTTGGATTTATATAATTTAAACCTAACGGTTTAACTTTTAGAAAGTCTTTGTCATTATCAGAAAGCAAGATAAAATTATTTACCATTGCAGTAGCAGCAATAATAGCATCAGGCAATTTTATTCTTGTTTCTTTTTTTATTTGTATAGCCCTCATTATAATATCATCGTTAATAAAATGTATTTCTGAACCTGCCAAAAATTCCTCAACAATTTTAATATCATTCAGATTTGGCGGATTCCAAACCAACAATTCAATTTTTGTAATGAATGAAACATTACTATCATCATCAACTAGAGCATCCATAAAAGAAATTGCATCTGAAGGAAATTGATTGTTCAAATACTTGATAACCGCACAGGTATCTATTAAAAATCTCTGTCCCATTCGCTACGTAAATCTAAAATTTGATTGTCAATTTCTTTTTCACTCTGTTTGGTTAATTTCCCTCTTAAAGTTGATAATTTCCTTTTTGGTTTTTCAGATGACATTATGAATGTTGATCCAACTGGAGGACAGAACATAACAATATCGTTTTCGATACCACAAATAAAGTCATCAAAAGAAAAACCTTTAAATTCTGTTTGCCATCCTGCAATTTTATATTCAACCTGTGGTTCATTCACTACTGTTACCATTGTTGTTTTCTCCTTTTATTTCAATAAATTTATACTTACTTAATTTAATAATGATACAGAAAAGAATCACAATATGTTCAAAAGAATATTCAAAAACATCCATCAAACTATGAGCAACTGCATTTCTTAAATTTAAACCTGCCTTCTCTGCTAGCACATATTTAATTAATATTCTGTCCTCCTCGTCAAAATTAGTTTTCTGTTCAGGTGAAATGCCTGCCAATAAATCATCAAGTAATTTTTCCATCACCAATTTATCAGAACCTTTTTGCCTTGTTTTAAATGTTGCGACTCCGATTTTTTCACAAAAATAACGTAAAAGTCCCTCAACTTTTAAAGTTAAACTATCGGTTATAGTAACAAAATCACATTGATAATTATTGTCAGCAAAGAATTTATCGAGTTCTTCAAAAACTCTTTTAAGTCCAGGTTTTAATGTATCAATTGGTTTTACATCTACTTTTTGTCCATGATAATTTCTAACAATAACTTCATTAAACCATGTGCCTTCTAAATAAAATAGAACGGAAGCATAATCTATTTTTTTGGCTTTATAAGCTTCGATAAAAAACCTATGCATGGTTTGTGTACCAACTTGAAAGTTAAATGTATATGAATTCCAAAAATTGAATTTTTCTTTTTCTTCATCTGTATAAAATACATCAACAGTATTGCCAAACTTATCCATAATTGAAGTTGGTAACATGGAGAGCAAAACAGTTTGGCTACTTAACTCAATAGAACGATCTTTAATATTTTGAATTTTATCGTACCAAGGCGATGTAATGAAATGATGAATTATGCCTTTTTCATCGTTTTCGGCAACAGTTTTTAAAATACGCTCATTCATATTATCTGCATATTCCTTTGGTAATCCCTGCTTTATTACCGACAAGCGAAACTTTCCTCTTAATTCAGCATAATATTTTTCTAATCTACTAATGTCATCAGTAAGTTTAATCTGTTGATAGATGCGAAGTGCATTTTCCGCAAAATTCACGCAAGCAAGATTAGCTTTACTTTCTGCATCAGTTGCAAGTTTTTCATATAATTTCGCTTTGCAATTTAATAAGTAGACAACTGGTTTATTTCTTTTTTGTTCAATAGTAATATTACGATCAATGGCATACATAGCACCCCAAGCATAGGTTTTTTCAAGTTCTTTTGCACCTTCCAAGTTTTTATCAAGTATTTTCTGAAAGTCTATTAATTTATTTGATAAACCAAAATAATCAGACAATAAACCGGAAAGATCAAGTAAAATACGTAGAGTACCCTCTCTTGTCACATCCCAATCCTGATGAGTTTTAAAAATATACTTTATTATATTTGTAAGTTCGGGTTCAAGATTTGATTTCTCTGCAACGCCAAATGCCATTCGAAGTGAATGAAAAAAGTGTATAACGTAATGATTCTTTTCACCGCCTTTATCTGCTTTGGTGTGATAATCTTTACTAAGTTGAAATAACTCATTACAAAGTTGACGTTTAAAATCATTACGTTTTGAAGTGGTTGTTTTCTGACCAAAGTAAACCATTAAACCATATTCTGTTTTTGCATAAAGATTCTTGCATTCATTGTATCGTTTTTCGAAATATTCAAAATCTTGCTGGGTATATTTAGTAACATCAGGCCAGTAAAGAGGTATTTGGCTTCCATCCTCTAGAGTTTGAATGCCACTCATTTGCCAACTTAATCCTTTAATAATTCCTTTTTCATTATCGTTTTTTTTATCAAAAGATTTTTGTACTGAAAAAACCTGTCTGTCAAGGTCAGCAATTGCTGCAATATCGTGTTTGCCCTCTTCAAAAAAAAATTTACAAATCTTCTGAAATTCAGAATTGATAACACGTACATCCTCACAATCATAAGAACTCTCATCAATTTTTTTTAAATATTGTGCAAGTGCATTCATGTTTTACTCTTAGTTTACTTCTAATTCTTCACTTATTATCTTTAACACAATAAACTTTCAAAATTATCTTAATTTTAAGAGTGTTTTCAATTTTCATCCATTTATAATGGGTTACATTTCAATTTATGTGTGTTATTTCTATCTTTTACAATTGCTGTCAAGCAATCTATGCATATAATAAACCTATACCCTACACAAATATATCTTTTGTTTTTTTAAAATCAAATTGGATATCAAAAGAATTAGTATACGATTATCGCCCAAACCGATAACCAATGTTCCACTCAAAACATTTTATGTAATTGGTGTGAGAAACTCTCCAGATGGCCTTTTTAGCCTATCGGCAGCCTATAGAGGCTAGCTACTATTTCTCCAGAAGTCTATTGATTTCTTCAATAAAAGTTGTTTTCAATCACGCATGTAATCCATTAGCTAAAGCGTTCACGAAAATAGGTTGCTTTCCTCTCAAGGTCAAAAGTTCAGATTCGCCAATAATATGAGTATCAGTTATTATATTGTATTTTAGATCAATTTCATAGCAAACATCCGATATTTCTCGTTCAATTTCCCAATCTGCTTTCTGTTTTAGAACAATAAGGATGTCGTAGTCAGAATCCTTATGTGCTTTTCCACTAGCCTGAGAGCCAAAAAGCACTACGTCTTTAATATCATCCGAAAATTTAGATTTCAGCAGATGACTTAAATCTTTCAGAACTCTCTGTCTGTCAACTCTCATAAAAATAATTTTATTCAAAGATAATTAATCCTGATGAATTAATCTCGCCTACTAATCGAAAAATCCACTTGCTACTAATTCGTTTATATGTACTGCATGATAAATCCATTCCCTACACAAATTTAATCTTAATTCCTCTAAGATTAAAATGTATATCAACAGAATTAGTATACGATTATCTCCCAAACCGATAACCAATATTCCACTTAATAAAACTCGTATGTACAGTGTTGTGAGAAACTCTTCAGATGGTCTTTTAGCCTAACGGCTACCTAATCGATTAGCGTTTCGTTGGTTTTGAATTTTATTATTTTTCATGTTACAATATGTCTATGTTCATTACTCAAGCATTAACTTATTTAAAACCTCATCACCGGGAATATAATCCCACTCAATTATAAATCGCTGTTCACCGTTACCAACATCGTTCCATGTCCCATCTGACCCCATTTGACCATAATCTTCAATACCATTCATATTATTTGGTTCGCAAGATTTCCAATTTGCATATAGATAATTTGTCACTGTTTTGCAATTACAGGCAGCCCAATCCATTTCATTATTTCCAGTAATACAATTGGGGTTATTATAGTGCCAGTCGACCGTACTACATAAAGTACCATCAACCCAATGCCAAATCCCTTCCTGTCCAACATCCGTTAGTCCAATCGAAACAGTTTCACCGGAGGGATCACAGAGACTATTAACAAAATTGTTTTCATCCAATGAGCTAATGATCACTAAATGACCACTAATACTTTCGCAATAGGTTTTAGCGTCAGGCCAATTAAAGCCTTTAAATGATTTATAGTATAAATGTCCGTCATAAATACTGCCTTTAACTTTAATTTCGATGGGCTCGAATAAAAAAATATTACTCAAAGTTGAAGCATCAATGCTAAAGTTGTCATCATGTTCAGGGCATATTCCGTTTAAGTTTATATTAAAGTTCAGCTTTACTTTTGCGGTTATGTGTTGCTCTGCACCTAGCATACGTGTTGTACCGTTTTGTTTTCCTAAAACATTAATAACATAGCTGGAACTTTGCTCGTCGTAAATTACTGGGGTTTGAATCTCGGCAAGGGATGGAACTTCAATTTTAAGTTTAAGATCTGTATACTCGAGATTGGCTTCTAAAATAGTCGTTTCAATCGTGAAGAAAATCTTATCGTATAAATACAGATTTATTGGATCTATCTTTAAATTCAATGGTACGGTAACCTCTTTATTTATGTTAAGATTGCAGGTTTTTGTGTTACCTGCCAGGATATTTAATGGATCATTATTACTGGTTGTATATGAAGGTAATTGCATTTTTATTGCATCTAATGTTTGACTATTGAAATTGGATAAAACTTCCAATATTTTGGCTTCAAGACTTTGACAATCCTCAATTCTAGTATTTTCACTATCTTCAAACACATTCATTAGTTTCTTGTCGATTATTGTTGATATATCCCCAATTATTGTAGTAGAATAATTAATATTATTCATAATACTAATGGCTGAAATACCCAGTCCGATATATGTTAGGCCAGAAATACTATTTTTCCCCCTAGAAACTTTTGTATCCATATTATAGAACTGATCGGTTATCAGAAGAGGGTAAATATTGCTTTTTTCATTGTAATCGAATTTTAATTCGGTAGAAACAGGGATACCAATTTCACATGGAACATGATATGAAATATTAGATAGCTGATCATTTGATATTGATACCACAAAGCCACCAATAGCTCTGAGAGATGTGTTTGGATCTCCATTTTGCAATTCCTTGCTCACATCCTGTGATGAGATATACTGAATAACTATCTCAATATCCCTAGTTAGAATATTGGGCTCTATTTTAACATATGCCCCATCAGAGGTTGAAATTGTACCTCCTGCTGGTCCAATAGTACCTTTTGTAAGAACATTAATTGGTATTGTATCTGAGTACGCTGAAGTACATGTCCCAGCAATTACTTCTGCCCTATAGTAAGCAGACGTTTTGGGTACAAGTTTTAGGGTACCACTGGTTGCCCCATCAATGGTTTCCCAGTTGTTCAAATCTTTTGTTTTCTGCCAATAAACATTCCCGTAGTAGGAAGTCAGTTCAAGAATAATCGTATCTCCCGAATAAACAGGGTTATCTGTACTTTGTGAAGATATAAGATATTGACCTTTAGATTGGATAAATCCGAAGATTAGAATTATCGACAGTATATATCTAATTGATTTCATGGTTCAACATTTATTGTAATACAATCTTCTTATATAGGGAAATACCTTTGCTTGAAATATTCATAATGTACAATCCCTTTGGTAATCTGGATAGGTTGTATTCTGCTGTTAATCCACTTGAATCTGGATTTTCTTCCGCAACAAAAACAATTTCACCAACCACTGAACTTAACTGTAATAGTACTTTTGAGTTCCACCTTCGCAATCCGAAATCAACTTTTATTAAACCAGCAGATGGATTAGGAAATATTTTAATCGGGCAAATTACTATGTCATTAATTGAACTAGTTATACACTGTTCAATTGGAGGTTGTTGAACCCTTAGTACAAAGCGTTTTGTTTGCGAAAAAACTTGTTGATTTAAAATGAAACAAAAGAACAAGTTTACTAAAAAATATAAGAAGAGTTTCATATAGTAATTTTTAAAAAGTTCTATAACAGATTGATAGTAAATCTATATTTTAAATCCTCAAAATACAAATTCCGTTTTGATCTTTCATGAAAAATTCAATTTTAAAGGGAAGTATATATTCATCTAATGAACACTAACTCGTTTACAAATACCACCCAATGGTATCCATACTACCATGATTTGGTATGTATTGTACCGTAAACCCATCTCTTACACAAATATAACTTTTGTTTTAGTAATATCAAACTGTACTTTAACAGGATTAGAATAAGATTATCGCCCAAACCGATAACCAATGTTCCACTCAATAAAATCGGCAACATGGAATGCGTAATCACGAAGGGTAATGCCAATAAATAGGTTATTGGCAAAGTGGTATTTAATGCCTACTCTCTGGTGGAAGTTGGGCGATTGGTTTTTAATTTTCTTACGATATAGGTAGAATGCAGGCTGTAGGGTTAGGGATAATTTGTTTATTACCAATTCGTATGAGGGATAAATGCTTACCTGAATTTTATCGCCTAGGGGCTTATCAAATAGCACTGTTTGGTTATTATCAATGGCTACCTGAGCATTCACCGAGCCATTATACGTAATTGTGGTTCCAATCCCAAATTTTGACAGATGGCTTATCTGCTTGTTATACATCACTGATAAGCCAAAAACAGGAAAATAAACACCCTCGTATTTCTCAATAATATTAATATTCACCGAATCGTATACCACATTCTTTACCCCAGCAAATACGGAAATCAACCATTCTTTGGAATGGATATACTTTGAAATATCCTGCGTGCGAAAGGATGGAGTATCGTAGAAGTTGTATTTTAGGCTAATTTTAGGTGCTACGGTGTTAATACCTAGGTTGGGTTCTTTAATGGTACCATTGGAAAAATGTGTAAGGCTAAACCCTGTAACCAACTCAATTTTATGGGTTAAGTAGTATTGTAAATTCAAGCCAACATCAATCAGGAATGATTCTCCGGCACCCATAGCGGAATTGAACTTATTAGTAACCGGGTTAAATGATCTCCAGTTAAAGGTAGCACCAAATCCTAACTCGTAGTTAAATGATAATCTATTCCACCTTTTAAAGGGTGCATTAAAAAACCCGTATATAGCAATAGGATAGCCAATCTCCTTGGCGTTATAAAAATCGGCAAAGTATAAACCAACGCCCCAATTCGGGTATTTGTAAAGCTGCTCCCAAAGTTTATTCCCTCTGGTTTGTATGGAGAATTTTATTGATGATGCCTGAAAATTGTTAATCTTTTCAGCTTCGATATTCGTTCCCCTAAGGAAATTATTGGTGGAAAAAACGTAACCATTCTGATACATTGCCTGCATGGATGGACTATTCCAAATATTTATTCTATGATATTTCACAGAATCAACCTGTGATTGACTGAAGATAGGGAGTGCAAGAAAAACCAATGCGTAAAAGGTTTTCATTTTCAAATTGTAATTTTCTCTACACTGTATTAAACTTGCTACTGCTATGTTAATTGCAAAGATTAAATTACCCCCTACACAACTCTGTTATAACCCCTTGTTTAAGGGGTTGGGGTTTATTTGTCATTTTAAATTTAACATAACACTAATTTATACAAAATCACTCATCCATAAAGTATTCAAACGAGAAATGAAAATCAACTTAATGTTTAGCCAAGTTACGAAATACTTTCGTATTCGCAATTATTTGATTCTCTCGGCAAATGCTATAATATGCCCATCGGGATCGGAGAAGTAGCAAACCCTATCGCCCCAATCGCGATCGATAATTGGGCTTACCAATTTTGCTTCGCATTTGGTTGCATTATCAAATTCCAGTTGGATGCTTTCAACATAAAAGTAGAGTTCGCAACGTGGGATTCCATTGCCAGTATTGGGATGCGGGGTTTTATCGCCCAATATTTTGGCGATGCCTTTGTTGGGCATTAGCCCAATTTTACAGCTGCCCGATAGAATAAATTCGGTCATTCCGGGGACATTCAAATCGGGGTCTTTACGAAATATTTTTTGATAAAATTTGCAACTTTCTTCCTGATTATTTACGTAAAGAATTGTTTCGATTAGTTTAATATGGTTTATCATGTTTTCTATGATTTTGCGGGGCTTATATTGTTATAATTATATTGTTTTAAATTTATAATATAAAAGATTTACCACAGTGATAAATGGACTTTAAGCCATTTTTGATATTTTCATCCCATTATCAGAATGTGGATGGATTTATGGCTTATTGTGTAATTAATAAACATCGCAAATTGCGATAATATTTCTCATTAATTATCAATCTGGTATTTTGGTTAATTAATATTTCATAATTTGGTTATTTTTTTCCAACCTTACTTATAGGCCTAAAGCGCAATGCGCTCCATGTATCGTCAATAGAAATTGCTGCTACTGTTGTAATACAAAATTCTTCGGCTGTTACTCGAATGGAATCCCTGTTGATATCGGTTTTAATTTTTGAGGTTCCTTTCGGGTAGGCAAACCATAGAACGCTATCTAATTCAATGAATTTTAGCTGTTCTTTTAGAAAATCAAGAAACTCCTTTTTATTGTTAATGAATACCAATGTATTGCTGTTCAACGATTTTATGTTGAGAGTGGTTTTGAAACCAAGTTTCACAAATTCCTTTTCAAGGTTTTCTGGCGCATTGATTACAATTCCAGCACCCTTAAACTTAAGTTTATGGATAATATCTTGCATACTGCTTGATTTTTTGTTCGCTATAAATATGAAATCACTCAATTAATTTAAATTACATAATGTTAAAACAACAAAGTTGAATTTTAGTTGATATTGTAAGATGGCTTTATAAACCTCAATATTATATTAAATAACTATAAATAATTTTACTTTTCCCCTTTCAACTTCTTAATAACTGTATCGATTTGCTTGTTTATATCCTCAATTTGAACTCCATAGGCATCAGTATTTTCCTCAATTGCTTTGCAATACAAATCGCATGTTTTAACTCTTAAATCGCAATATTGTAATAACTTTTTATTCTTATCATGAATTGTGCTTGGCAAATTTAATTTCTCCACCTCGTTAATAAGTTTAATACTTTCGTTCCAAAAATAAAGGCTTCTTGTTTTAATTTCTTTTAGTAGTTTTTCATCAGTTGTGTTCTCAGGCATTTTAAACATTTCTAAAGCCATGGATTCATAAGCAATAAATTCTTTCATTCTAGCATCATATTTTCCAAAATCATAACTAGTAATATTTTTATAAACTAATGTTGATGAGAATATAATAACGACAGAAAGAATTGCAACAAGTGTATATTTTAATTTTAGGTCATCACTTCTTTTTAAACTTGGGATAAAGGAATAACCAATAACAATTCCAGAAATAAGTCCACCTATATGAGCAGCATTATCAATTCCTCCCTTCAATCCATTAAGCAAATTGTATCCAACAAAAATTGCAATACTTGTTAATAAGGCATTCCGTGCCGATTTCTCAATTAAATTTGTTGTTAACATAGCGAGAAAAACCCCATACAACCCAAAGATTGCTCCTGAGGCTCCAGCACTTATTGTTAAATCATGCCACCATAAGCTTGTTACACTGGCTACTAAACCTGTAAGTAAGTATGCTGCAATAAACCTTGTTTTGCCCAAATGCGGCTCTAAAAGCAAACCAATGTATAGCAAAGCATACATATTCATTAGTAGATGAAAAATGCCAATGTGTAGAAAACAGTTTGTGATTAAACGCCACCATTCACCATCTAATGTTACGGGTCGAAAATTTGCGCCCCAAGTAATCAGGCTTTCATTATCGGGAAGAAAAATATTGACACCCCTAATAGCCATTAGGATAAAAATTGCAATATTTAAGTTTATTAATATAGGCGTAATAAAATAGCCTTGTGAAGGTTTAAAAATCGATAGAATTCCAGATATTTTTTCTTTTGTTGTTGGTGGTGCTTGATTTAAAATATCATCTTCCTTTGGAACAAAGTTTGGTTTAAGCTCTTCGAATTTTTGGTTTAATTCTTCGGGTAAAAAAGCGTTTTTATTTTCATTGAATGAAGAAATAAATTTAGAAATATTCTCCTTGTTTTTCCCCCAGTCAACCATTTGACTTCCTGTGCATTCACTTTTTAGAAAAGCTTTATTATCTTGTATTTTAATTTTCACCTCTTCGCTAAATGAACTCATCGACATTTTTGTATAAGCTATAAATCCATTCTCACTTATAAATCCAATATTCCAATTGAGTTTTTTAGATGTTTCAATTGCAATAATTAAAAAATGCTCGGGCGAAAGGTTATCAAGAGAAATTTCTTGAATGTGTTTCGGTGAAAGTCCAAATGCCATAAAATAATGTTTTCAATTATTATTAATATTTTGTCAAGTAATTATAAAATATTTGCAAATGTTAAGTTTATTTATTGTGTTTGCAAATTTGATTTTCAAAGGTTATTTTGATCGTTAGGTTTCTCTAAACGCACAGCAAACGCTTAGTTTAAAAGGATATTTAAACCCTAATTAGTAAAACTAGCAAAAAGAGGTGAATCTAGCAAATGCGTCATCTAGCCCGAGTGGCATCAATTAGCTGGTGTATCCCAGGATATCCTATCGTTCTTAAATATAAATCGTTTATTATCCGGTCGTTTCTTGTTAAATCTTTCCCATTTTTCACTTGCCTCCTGACATCTTTCCTCAATTTCCTTTTTATCAAGACCTAGTGAAAGTTCTTCTACACTGGCAAAGAAAAGCATACTGTTCCTAGTAGGGCTGGTGTCGTCATTAATGTAATAAAGATCATCATCTATTTCATCGGCTAAAATATAAATCGAATTTTCAATACTCAAAAACTCCTTCTCCTCCTTAAATGACTTAAATATTTTATCAATCCGCATATCTATTGCATATTTTGTTAGTGCAATAATTGTGGCGTTTTCCATATCTTCCAGCTGCATTTTCTCTTCAAGAAGTATTTGTAAGGATTTTGATGTCAAAGATTTCAAATACTCTTTAGGAACGGCTATAATATCAGTAGATTGTTCAATGTAGTAATCTTGAATATTACTACTTAATAAAGCAATTTTGAGTGCTTTTCTTTCTAGAGGTTCAATGGCTTTTTTAAATTCCTTCCAGTTTTTTTTCACTTTTAGGTGTTCTTGGGATAATAGCTGTTTAATCATAAGCCTTGCTTCTTGAAGCCTATCTTTTGGTAGTTTTTCGATGCTATCTGTTTCAAAACGATCAAGAACCACTTTTGTGATTTCTTTACTCAAGTATTTTACAAATAGACTATTTAAGCCGATAGTTTCTAAAAGTTTCATTAGAACTTGATTTATGGTCTATATTTAATCTCCAATCATATCCAAAATTCAAAATTCCTTCAAAACTTTATATTTCTCTTCTCACTTTTCTCCTTGGGGTAAGAATTTATTTTCTCTCGGAAATATGGGGAATTGCACACCTAGTTTATTTAAATTACTTTATAAGATTCACTCCTTCAGGTTGTAAATATCTGACTATAAACATTCTAATACAAATATATATTTTATTTAATTATATATCAATACTCATATGATTTATTTTGATACAAGTTGTTATTGAAAAACTTCGATTTATCATTCACATTGGCAAAACCTCACCAATTCGACTCAATCTCATCCTGCCATAAATAAGTAGACACGGGACATTCTGAAAACTTGCGGTGGAGATGGTGATTTTTTTGTTTTGTCTTATCCTGAAATAGTTTGACCCCAAACAAGCCAAATGGAAGAGATAAGACAGTTTCTCTGCAAAGGCATTTTGATTCATTGCAAAGAGATTTTGTTACTCTGCAATGGGGTTTTGTTGAGAAAATGGTTTGACGAATTGTAAATCTGCGCTAACGTTTGCTAAAAAGCGTTGGGAAGTTCGAAGCAGCGTTATCGTTCCACGGTAAAACTGATGCTAATACACTACAATAAAAACTATCTAACCGTCAATTAAAATGGATTTTAGCTGCTGTTGTATGCAATTTTTATTCGTCGATTCGGTTTTCAATGTCCATTTTGTGATGTAAAACCCTTATTATTTCAACAATATTCCTTCTGGATTTCTTATAGAAAATAATGTGCGACTTCACCATTGATGCTCTATATCCTTTTTTAATGTAGTCAACGGATTTTCCACTTTCAAAGTTCTCAGAAATAAACTCGATTTCGTCTAAAATTAGATTGTAGTATCTATCAGCTTGCTCAAGCGACCAGTTTTCAAATGTGTATAACCATATCTTTTCTATATCTTGATTTGCTTTCTCACTAATTAAGTATCTCATTTCTTCAAGTGTTTAGCATGAAGATTTTTAAGATTTTCTGTTCGGTCAAAGTCTTTAATAAATCCACTCTTCTCTCCAATTTCAAGTTCCTTAATTAGAGCATTATACCTATTCTCCTCATTCTCCAAAAGACGAAGAGCCGTTCTAATAACCTCACTAACAGACGAAAATTTTCCAGAAGAGATTTTCTCATTAACAAAGTTCTCGAAATATTCTCCAAGTAGTATTGATGTATTCTTTGCCATTGTAAATATTTTCTCTCAAAAATACCAATTCTTGGTATCAATTCAAAATCTCGCAACGGCTTTTTGATAAAATTACAAACAACGGTTTCTAGTTGGTTGCGTTTGGGAATTTAACTCCGCCTTTAGATTTGCATTCAAATAAAAACATTAATTTTCAATACCGATTAACCAGAAGAGTAAAGGTGAACTAGTAGCTCCGCCAGATTATAAGATCTAAGTTCAGCTAAAGACCCTTACTCTT
>JABFRB010000033.1 GCA_013141385.1 Bacteroidales bacterium
CTTATTATGGGAATGTTTTTCAGTATCTTACTCTTAAAAGCAATATTTTTTTACTAGTTTTGGCTAAAAGAAGAATTATTTTATATGAATGACCTTTTGATTAAAACATGGTTAATGAAATATTAAATATACATTCGTTATATAAAAGACTAATAAACAACTTCGACATAATGAATCATAGAGATAAATGGATCTTACTTTTAAGAGACAAAAGATTTAGACAAAAGTCCAAAACAAATAAATCAGATGGAAGAAACCCATTTGAAAACGATTATGGAAGACTTATTTCAAGTTCCCCAATTAGAAGACTTCAAGATAAGACTCAAGTATTCCCTTTAGAAAAAAGTGACTATATAAGAACAAGATTGACACACTCTCTTGAGGTATCATATATTGCTAGTTCAATTGGTCAAAGTGTAGAAAATAAGTTGTTAAAAAAGAAAGATATTGATATTACTTTAAAAGGTAATTTAAGTTCATTATTAAGAGTTGCTGGGTTAGTACATGACTTAGGCAATCCTCCTTTTGGTCATTTTGGGGAAGAAGCTATTAAGAAATTCTTTAAAGATTATTTCTTAAATAACACTACTACCTTAAGTGAATTAGAAAAGGCAGATTTCATAAACTTTGATGGAAATGTTCAGACATTCAGAATACTATCTAAGTTATATTATTTTGGAGACGACAGGGGTTATAATTTAAATTACTCAAGTCTCGCATCTATAGTGAAATATCCTTCTAATTCATTAGATGGAAACAAAAAACCTACTCTTGAAATTGCTAAAAAGAAATTTGGATATTTTGTTTCTGAAACAGAAACTTATAAGACGATAAATGATTACTTAAAGTTAAAAAACAGAAGACATCCTGTCGTATACTTATTAGAAGCTGCAGATGATATTGCATATAGTGCAGCAGATATCGAAGATGGTGTAAAATTAGGCATAGTTAATATTGATGACATTTACGTTTTATTTGACAAATATTTAACTGAAAACAAAGAAGAAGTTTTAAATTACTTGAAAGAATTAAGAAAAACATATTTTGATAATACAGATGTCAGCAAATCATTAATCGTTCAAAAATTTAGAATTCATACTCAGAAGTTAATGATCGAATGCATAATAAATGCATTTGAAGAAAATTATGATTCTATTATGAATGGAGAATTAGAAGATGAGATCATTAATATTTCAAATGCAAAGGATATTAGAATAGCTTATAAGAAATTACAAAATATTCTTTTTGATAATAAATCTATTTTGAAAAAAGAAATGGCTGGCTGGGAGGCAATATATGGTTTGTTGAAAATATTTGTTACAGCATCTAGAAGTGAGAATTTTAATGCAACTGGTAATAATTATGAATCACGTTTATATAAAATAATAGCAGCAAGTCATAGAAAAGTATATCAAGACATTGAAAAGTATGAAAATAAAGAATATAAGAAACTTCAATTAGTTGTGGATTTTATAAGCGGCATGACAGATTCATATGCAATTACACTTTTCCAGGAATTGACGGGTATTAAATATAATTAATAATGCTAGAATATAAGGAAATAAAGGACAAATTTAATTTATCATTTAGTGAGTTATTAAATAATAATTCTTCACTAAAATATTTGCTATATGAAATCTTTGTTTATGGTTCGGCTTATATTGTTGGAGGTTATTTGAGAGATTTAATAAATGATAAGTCATCCAGAGATATAGATATTATAATTGATTTAAAACATGAAAAGCTTTTAGAATTATTGAGGGATTCAAATTCAATATATGCAATTAATAGGCATAATGGTATTAAAATACAGTATAAAAACGTTGAAGTTGATATGTGGAGTATTGAGAATAATTGGGCATTTAAAAATAATTTAGTGAAATTGAATGATGAAAAAAAATTGAATAGTATTGCTAAAGGATGCTTTTATAATTTTGATGCACTAGTAATTAATTTACACACAAGCAATTTAGATATAAAGTATTACAATGACTTTATTAAAAATAATTGTCTTGAAATACTCCAATCATCTCCCCTTTATAAAAATTTAAATCCAACAACAGAAGCAAATATTCTAAGGGCTTTCTATTTAAGAAAATTGTATAATATTGATTATTCCTCAAACACTAAACAATATCTTATAAAAAAAATTGGTAATATTAGAGATAGAAACAAAAACTCTATAAATAAACTCTTAGAAACAAAGCTTAAATATCCAAAGTATGATAATACTTTATCAAATGATGATTTGTATTTTTATATTAATGAATTAATTAATAGCAATGAGATAAATAATCAATTTTTATTGAAACTATAAATATGAGCGGATTATTTTTGAATTTTTATACTATTGAAATTCCATTAATCCCCAGTTCGCAGTAGATTAGCGAAGCGTATCTTCGTCATATTTAAATAATAGTCTACTGACCTACCAACGAAAACCCCGTTTGCTGGAGGCTGTAAATAAAGAGAAATTGTCATTGGACTGGGTATAGGTTGTTTTATGCGAGTTATATCTCTGTAAATGAACTTACTGTATTCTAAAATCACTTTAATATTACCATGATTTAAAATAATTTGTAAACTATTCTACTATTAAAACAGTTAAATTTAAAAGTTGAGATAAAAGTTATTTAATTAGGTTGAAAAAGGTTTATTTTTACTTCCCTAACGATATTTGCTAAATGTGATATTTTTACAATATCGTTAATATGAAATTTTGCAGAAAGAAATAACTCGTAACAATGAAGGATATTAAAATATTTGAAAGTAAAAAGATACGTTCAAATTGGGATAGTGAACAGGAGAAATGGTACTTTTCTGTTGTTGATATTATTGAAATTTTAACTGATAGTCCAAGACCACGAAAATATTGGAGTGCTTTAAAATCTAAGTTAAAACTGGAAGGGAGTGAGTTGTCCCAAAATTTGGGACAACTGAAAATGCAATCTGAAGATGGAAAGTTTTACTTAACAGATGTGGCTGATACTGAACAATTATTTCGATTAATACAATCAATCCCTTCTCCGAAGGCAGAGCCATTTAAACAATGGTTGGCAAAAGTTGGGTACGAGAGAATAGAAGAAAGTCAAGATCCGGAAAAGTCAATTGATAGGGCTATGGAGAATTATTTGGCTTTAGGGTATAGCTCGGCTTGGATAAATCAACGATTAAAAAGTATAGAGGTTAGAAAAGAATTAACCGATGAATGGGAAAAAAGAGGTGTTAAAAAAGGACAAGATTTTGCCACACTTACAGATATTATTACACAAGCCTGGAGTGGAAATACGGTTGGGCAGTATAAGAAGTTTAAAGGGTTAAAAAAGGAAAATCTACGAGATAATATGACTAATCTTGAACTTGTGCTAAATATGTTGGCAGAAGCAACAACTACAGAAATAAGCAAGGAAAATAACCCCAAAACTTTTGATGATAATAAAAGAATTGCCAAAAAAGGCGGTGAAATAGCAGGAGATACCAGAAAGAAAATTGAACAACAAACAGGGAAGAAAATTGTCAGCCCACAAAATGCTAAATTATTGAAAGAGTCAAAGGAGAATAAACGAATTAAATAGTTACACTCCTAGCGTTCGCCCTAGTCTGTAAGCAAAACGAAATTTTCTTTAGCCTAGCGGAGATTTGCAGAGCGTATTTATTTTAGCATATATACATGCAAAATTAGAAACCTTAAGTTCTTTTCAATATGATATTGTTTCTAAGCCACCAATTCAGGATATTCAAAGTATTCCTGAACCTTGGAGGAATTAAGAAATTGAGAGTTCTCTTTCCTTTGAAATCTTAAAACAGAATGTGCTGTCATCTCCTTTTCGTCATATGGCTTAAAGAATTGCTTTACCTCTTCGATGGTTAAGTTTTCATTCAAGTAGTTCAGTGCTTCATCCTCTTTTATGAGCAAAAGCATCCGCGATCCATTTGGTGCATCGGGATTATTGTGAATCTTTTCAACTAAGGGGTTTGGGGGAGTTGTAATAATTGAGAACGACTCAGAAATCTCTCCAGTTTGCTCGTCAACCTTTTTATTCCAAATTCCACCTGCATAAAAAAGGTCTCCATTTTTAGGTTGAATAAAATATGGGTAGGTTTCCTTTCTAAAGTGATAATACTCAAAGTAACCATCAATTGGAATTAAGCATCGATGATTAAATATAATATCCTTATGCTGGTAGAATACTCGTTCACAGGTTGAGTTCAGCAATTCTCGTGTAACAACTTTACTCGTTTTTTTATCATAGTATGAATATGGAAGAGTCCATTGCATATTATGGAATTGCAGCTTCCCATTCTCCTTTACTAAGGCGGTTATTTGCGGTTTCCCTTTGCCAATAGCAACGTAATACTCCATGAACTCGTCCTTCATAGCAACAATTGCTTCATTAACTTGTTGATTAAATTCACTTGGATACTGATTTTTAGATCTTTGTTCCATAGCCTTACGGACTTTCTTTGTTCCAATCCAGTAGCACATTGTGGTATTGTTTGAAATTAATTATTCGTCTAATTTACAAAAACATCTATTCAGTTAAAATTAAGGAAGCAATCAAATTGCGTGTATTGTTTGAGCATTTTAAGCGTTGCATTTCACATGTAGGGTTCATCATTTAGCTAGTTCAATATTCAAGGACTCGTTGGCATGATAAATAATAAATCACTTATCTGGATTTGAACACTCAAAATTCCTTGTTTGAGTTATCTTTTGGATAGTTTTTCAATGATTTAAGATAGTTTGCAAAGCTATTAAACCTCCTGTAAAAGCTAAATTTTAAAAGTTGCAATAAAAGATGTTCAAAGAGTGGAAAAAAGATTTATTTTTACAACTCATAAAAGGGTATCACAATTACAAATAAAGGCTGAGTAAATAATCGAATTAAATATTTTTATCATGAAAAAACTATTGTTTTATATTGGAGTCCTAACATTGATAATTACTATGTCTAGATGTATGGATGGAGGGACGTATGCAAAATATGAAATAGTATTAAATCTAACAAGTTGGAGTTTGCCCGATACAGCAAAGGTCTCAGTTCCTTTTAGTACATCTTTAAATTCAGTAATTGATAATTCTTGCCTAAAGAACTTACGATTTGTAGTGGATAAGTACGATAATTTCACCTATAGGGGTTATGCACATGCACTTTTCGAGAATCATGGTGAGGCTTGCTACGACATGCAAGAATACAAGGATACTACAATTAACGTCACTATTAATAGTGCAGGTAAGTACTATTTCTATTTCTTAAGGGAAGGAATATTTAGAAGAGATTCAATAGTAATTATTCCTTAACAATAGGTTTTTGAATTAAAACAGTAGCATTTTAATACTAATTTGTATGGTCGAAGATTACCTTCCATCGACCATCAATTTTTTTCCAAAGCAAAGAATAGAATCCTTTTAGGGTGTCTTTTTCCCTTTCAAGAGCCCATTTGCCAACAACAAACATTTGTTTATCATTCAATGGTTCAAATGATATGTGGGTGAATTTAAGCCTTCCCATGGTTTGTTTATCGGGGTACGATTTTTTGTAATTATCTAATGTTGTCTGCCAGCCCTTTGTAAGGCCTCGTCTACCTAAAAACCTTAAACTATCGGATTTCCAATAACCATCCATAAACCCATCAATATCGCCATTGCTCCAGCACTGGGATTGTTTGTCCATTACCGCTTTGATTTCAGTTTTATCTTTATCAAAGTTACTTCTTGAGCAGCCAATAACAACAAAAACAAATAGGATGATAGGTAAGAGTGTTTTCATAGTGATACGATAAGGATATGAAGTAAAGATATACAAAACTATGTAACTATTCAGCATACAAAAAATCGCACGCAAAGTCACAGAGAAATTAATCCGTAGAGGATAAATAAAAGACAATGAAGGTGGAATCGTTATAAGAAAAAAAACAGAAAAAACACACTAATGTAGGTTTATCGAAAAAACTAAGAAATTTATAATGACAACAATTAATCAGCGCAAAGGGAAAAACTTTTAGTTTTTTCTTCTTTGCGAACTTGGCGGCTTTGCGAGAATTATTAGTGCAAGAATATCATGGTAATTGACTTTTTTTATTTTCTTTTAAAAAAATAGCTATCAAATCATGCACCTAAGTAGTTATAAAACTCTAAATGAGGATAGTTTATTTTCGAAATTTCTTAAACCCTTCATCTATAGGCATCCAGTAAATATCTGAGTTTCCATTGCCGGGGACTAACCTCCTTTTTGAAATTGAGCTAAGTTTCCAATCTGGCAGTATATCTTTAAATTTTATGGTTTTTGTTGATGAGGCAAAAAACAAATATTTTCCATCTGGAGTAACTGAAATGCTTATGGCATCTAGGCAGGGAAGGTTTAGCTCTTTAATAAGATCTATTCCGTTACTCCAAGTATCATCTACGTTATGAAAAAATAGCATGTAGGTAGATTTTTTCAAGTTACTTGAATCCCTTCCAGCCACACAACCTATAAGGTAGCTATCATCAGGAGCAATACAGGCATTATAAATAGTTCCTTTTTCGTTAACTGGAGCAGGAAGAACAGTTGGATTTTGGTATTCACCATTCACCAGTTTTGCGCGAAGTATTTGCGATACTTTTGTTTTTGAATCTGTACGGCAGAAGTAAAGTGTTCCATCCTTTGTAAGCGAGGGGTAGAACTCATCGAAAGCATTTATAAATTCGGGTAACGGTTTGGCTTCGCCCCAGCTATTATCTGCTTGCATTTCAGCCACCCATATGTTTTGGTTCGCCCAGCCTGCTTTAGCAACCTCATTGGCTCTTGGTTTTGTTGAGAGGAAAAAGATCTTCTTGCCATCAGCAGACAAAGCAGGTTCAGCAAAGAAAAAAGATGTATCCCTTGCAAACGAGGCAACTACTGCTTCTTGCCAAACTCCATTGATCCTTTTAGTTGTCATAATTGTATTCCAATCACCCTGAAAAAGAGAATAGTAAATTTCGTTTCCATCGGGTGATATTGCAAAATCTCTTTCGTACAAACCTGTTGATATTATTCCCGGTGCAAATATTTCTGGTTTCGACCCAGTAAGTTTTTGACCAAGAAAATCTCCTTTGAGAGTTGGAAAACTATTTTGAGCTGATAATTCATTATAAGCAATTAGTGTGATTGCTAATAAAATGAATAAAAATAATTTTGAGGTTTTCATGGTAGGAGTTTAGAGCGTTTTATTTTTTAAAGATACGCATTAACCTTTATACCCTATACCAAAACTCAAAAAGGAAATAAATAGTATCAATAATTAATACCGTATAAAAAGTGTTCGAAACATCTTTTTACTAATTTTGATTCAAATCTAAATTAAACAATACTGACATGGATAAAAGTATAAAAGGAACTCAAACCGAGAAAAATCTACTTAAAGCATTTGCTGGCGAATCACAGGCTAAAAACCGCTATACCTTTTTTTCAAAGAAGGCCAAGGAAGAAGGTTTTGAGCAAATTGCTGAACTATTTATGACCACTGCATTACAAGAAGAAGCACATGCTAAGATATTTTTTAGATTTTTAGAAGGAGGTCCTGTTGAAATTACCGCAACATACCCCGCGGGCTCAATTGGAACAACCGCAGAGAACCTAAAAGCCTCAGCAATGGGCGAGCATGAGGAGTGGACTGATTTGTATCCACATTTTGCAGAGATAGCCGAGCAAGAAGGTTTTAAGAAAATTGCTACCGCATTTAAACTTATTGCTAAAATTGAAAAAGAGCACGAGGAGAGGTATAAAAAGTTGCTTGAAAGAGTGGAGTCTGGTAAAGTGTTTGAACGCGAAGAGGATGTAGAATGGGTGTGTCGTAAGTGCGGACATGTTCATAAGGGAAAGAAAGCATTAAAAAATTGCCCAGTTTGTAATCATCCAGAGGCTTATTTCGAAGAAAAGGGAACTAATTATTAGTAAGAAAAGTACTTAAAGTGCCTAGAGTTTAGAGTGCCTAAAGTTTTTTCAACACGTAACTTTAGGCACTCTAGGCATTTCAAGTACTCAAGGCACTTCAAGTTAATACCTCGGCTTATCTTTTATCTCATTATAGTAGTTTTCAACTCCAATCTCTTTCATCCTCTGGTTTATTTTATCCACCTTTGCTCAAGATGGCTATCAAAACCAGTATGATTGCACGGAAACTCATTGCATTGGAAGCAGAAATCAACCGATTTGGTTTTGTGACAAACCCGTACATTACATGATTTAAATAGATGACATTCCTGTTTCCTACATCCCAAGCAGTTGGAAGAGGCAAAATAATCGAGCATCACCTTAAACTCTTGGTATTTGTTGAAAATCGGAGCATCTAGTAGTTCTGAAAATCGTTTAGCGTAAACTTCGAAATTTCCAAGATCATTTTTTAATGCTTCGCTGTTTTTCTTAATACTACCATTATTAAAAGCAAAGCATTTTTGGCAGTTTATACCACATGGACCAAGTGTGTTGAGAATATTCGGGTGGTTCATACGTATGTAAATTTTAATTTTTCAAAGATTGTTCTATTTTATTGAAAAGAAGAATAATTACTTTTTATTTGATTTTATCTAAGAATGCCAAGCAAGAGAAAGAAACTAATTATTTGTATTTTAAGTGCATTAACTTTAGTCACTCTAGGCATTTTAAGTACTCTAGGCACTTCTTGTTATTTTCTTACCTTTGTGCTGAATTTAAAGCAATATGGATTACATCTATCCAAAAAATTTTGAAGAGAAAGTCGGGTTTGACCGAATTCGTGCGCTAGTTTCCTCTCGTTGCCTTTGTAATCTGGGAGTTAGAAAGGTTGGTGAAATTTCGTATTGCACCGATTTTGAAACAATTCTTCGTTATATTGCCGAAACCGATGAGATGAAAACCATCTGTTTGATGGATGACTCTTTTCCTGTTGATAATTATATCGATTCCACTCCATTCCTTGAACGCATAAAGGTTGTTGGAACTTGGCTCGATGAACGCGAATTATACGATCTGCGCAAATCACTCGATTCCATAAAATCGTTACTTTCCTTTTTCCGTCGAGGCGAAGAACCCCGATACCCAAACCTTACAAACCTTACAAAAGGTTTATCATATTACCCTTATGTAACCGATAGGATTGATTCAATTCTTAATAAATTTGGGAAGATAAAGGATAATGCATCACCTGAGTTAGCTCGAATTCGCTCTGAGGTATCGGCTAAACAGGCCTCGGTTTCAAAGCGCATTCAGAGCATACTTAAGCAAGGACAATCCGAAGGTTTTGTTGAATCCGATGCATCACCCGCTGTTCGCGATGGTAGGATTGTAATCCCCGTTGCGGCAGCAAATAAGCGCAAAATAAAAGGATTTGTTCACGATGAATCGGCATCTGGGAAAACAGTTTATATTGAACCCGTTGAGGTAGTTGAGTTGAACAACGAGATTCGGGAGTTGGAATACGCTGAACGTCGTGAGGTGATTCGTATTCTGGTTGAATTTACCGATACAATTCGACCATACCTTCCTGAACTGATTTTAGCGTACGATTTCCTTGGAACTATCGATTTTATTAGAGCAAAAGCACTCTTTGCAATAGATGTTGGAGGTGCAAAGCCAATACTAACCTCTAAGCCACATATATTTATTCGTCAGGCCAAGCACCCATTACTTTTCTTAACCCTTAAACGTGAGGGGAAAGAGATAGTTCCTCTGGATGTTGAACTTAATGTAAATGAGAGAGTTCTTCTTATTTCTGGACCCAATGCGGGTGGGAAATCGGTTTGCCTTAAAACCGTTGGATTGCTTCAGTATATGCTTCAATGTGGGTTTTTACCTTCATTGCTAGAGAATTCTGAGATTGGGATATTCGATAAAATTTTTATTGATATTGGTGATGAGCAATCAATTGAAAACGATTTAAGTACATACAGCTCGCACTTGTTGAATATGAAGCATTTTCTCCGCAATGCGGATTCAAAGTCGTTGATTCTTATCGATGAGTTTGGTGCGGGAACAGAGCCAATGGTCGGTGGAGCCATCGCCGAATCTATACTTCAGCGATTCTGCGAGCAGGGAACATTTGGAATTATTACAACTCACTATACAAACCTTAAGCATTTTGCATCGGGTACACATGGCATTGTAAATGGTGCAATGCTATTTGATGTTAGTAAGATTCAACCGCTTTTCAAACTCGAAATTGGGAAACCAGGAAGTAGTTTCGCTTTTGAGATTGCCAGAAAAATTGGACTGCCAGAAGATGTTCTTCAATCAGCATCATCAAAGGTGGGTGAAGATCATGTTAGTTTCGAGAAGCATCTAAGAGAGATATCGCGCGATAAGCGGTATTGGGAGAAAAAACGGGATAATATTCGTTTAACAAATCGGAAAGTTGAGGAGATGGAAAAGAAGTTAGAACAGGAACTTCTATCCATTAAGGAGCAGCGCAAGGAGATTCTTGCTAAGGCAAAGAAGGAGGCAGGGGCTTTACTCTTGGATACGAACCGTCAAATAGAGAATACAATTCGAGTTATTAAGGAAACAAACGCCCAAAAGGAGAAGACCAAAGAGGTACGTTCCGAGTTGGAAGATTTTAAGGAAGATTTTGAGAGCAAGATTAATTCAAATGATGAGGATATTGAGAAAAAGATATTGCAAATCAAGGAGAAACAGAAGCGTAGGGAGGAGAAAAATAGAGAAAAAGGACAAATAGAAGATGCTGGTTTTTCCGAAGATCTTGCTCCCAAAGCAATGGAGAAGGGCGATAAGGTTAGAATGAAGGAACAAGATATAGTAGGAGAAATTGTTGAGGTTGGGCAAAAGAATGCCGTTGTTGCTTTTGGGAATATGATGACAAGTGTTGATATCGATAAGTTAGAGCTGATATCGGCTAATGAGTATAGGAAGGCGAATCGGGAGGTTTCTCAGCCCAGAACAGGAGCGAGTGTCGATACACATAAGCGAAGGCTAAATTTTAAATCGAATATTGATATTCGAGGATTCCGTGCTGATGAAGCAATTCGTGCAACTCAGGAATTAGTAGATGAGGCTTTGATGCTTGGTATTGGTCAGGTTCGCATCCTACATGGTAAGGGGAATGGTATTTTACGTCAGCTGATTAGGGAATACCTTGCAACTCACCCCGGTATTAAATCATTTGCCGATGAGCATATTGAATTTGGAGGTACTGGAATTACTAATGTTACGCTAGACTTATAAATCTTGCAATTTGCTTAGTATTTGTAATTTGTTATTAATAGAATATGGCTCTATTCTTACACTTGTATTATTTGCTTGTTTCTTAAAAAAAACCATATATTCGTAATAGTTTAAAAATTTCTTTTTCTGGATGGAGGTACTTATTTATACTCAAAGACTTACACCGCGTGTTGATTATGCGATTAGGTTTATTTTCGAGGAGATTCTTGGGGTGAAGATTAGGGTTACATCATCCTATTCAGAAGCTAAGCAGTATAGCGGGGTACTGATATCCTATTGTAGATCAAAGGTTAAGGAGGGGATTCATATTGTCCCTCATAGTCTCATGATTGAGGATTCAATTGCTCGCCAGAAAATAGATTTTTTTAGATGGGAGGAGTTGCCTGCTTTTTTCCAAACCTCAAAAGAGGCTGACATTCCGTTCGATATATTTGCAGCATCATTCTATCTTATTTCCCGATACGAAGAATACCTGCTTTTTGAGCCCGATAAGCATAATCGTTTTACATCTGGGCAAAGCATTGCTTCAATTGGTGGTTTTTTGGAAGACCCAATTGTTGACCAGTGGGCATATAAATTAGTCGATAAGATTAGGGATAAGTTTCCCAGTTTTGAGATCAACCCAAAAAAATTTGAATTCATTCCTACCATTGATATAGATAGTGCCTTTGCCTACAAGAATAAAGGTTCTGGAAGAGCCATTTTAGGCACATTAAAATCACTTGTAACTTTTCATTTTAAGGATGTAGTAGACAGGATTGTTGTTTATTCCAAATTGAGAAAAGATCCTTTTGATATTTACGAAAGCGTTTTTTCAATACTAATTGATTGGCCGAATACTATTTGGTTTGCTTTAGTTGGGAAATATAATCGCTACGATAGAAACATTTCCATTCAGAATAGTGAGATGCGGAATCTGTTATTTAGAATCAGAAAAAAATTCAAAGTTGGAATCCATCCTTCATATCGTTCTGGTGCTAATGTCGAAATAGTAAGAGAGGAAATTTCTAATATCGTTAGAGCAATTGAAACCGAAGTTTTTGCAAGCAGACAGCATTATCTAAGAATTTTTCTTCCTACAACGTATAGCAATCTTCTGGCCCTTGGGATAAACGAAGATTATTCAATGGGATACTCTGATCGTATTGGGTTTCGAGCCAGCACATGTACTCCTTTTTATTTTTATAATCTTAAAGAGGAGCGGGTAATAGATTTAAAAATCTTCCCATTTCAAACTATGGATTTTACCCTTTGCTCTCAGATGAAATTGACGCCATTAGCGGCTTACGAAAGAACTATGGCTCTTGTAAATAAAGTAAAAGCGGTGAATGGAACATTCATTTCTATTTGGCATAACGAGTATCTATCGGGACAATCACCTTGGAAAGGGTGGGAGTTACTAATGCCATTAGTGCTTGAAAAAGTAAAGAAGCCCTAATGTGAAAATCAGCTACGTAAAACATAATGATATTGATTTCTTAAAGTGGGATGATTGCATAAATCGTTCTCTTAATGGAATTGTTTATGCATATTCATGGTATCTGAATATTGTAGCAGGGGAGTGGGACGCGTTGGTTGGGGATGACTATAAAGTTGTTTTCCCTTTAGTTAAGGGGAAGAAATATGGAGTGTCATATCTTTATCAACCCTTATTTACTCAGCAGTTAGGTGTGTTTTCATCTATTAAAATTGATAGCCAAAACATTAAATTGTTTTTAGATTCAATTCCCAAGAAATTTCAGCACCAGATTATCAATTTTAACACCTTTAATTACCTTAAAAATGATAAGGGTGAGATATTCGAGAGGGTTACCTATCAGCTCGATTTAGTTCAATCCTACTTCGATTTATCATCAAATTATAACGATAACACCAAAAGGAACATATCAAAATCAATAGCAATGGGTGTTAGCGTTAATAAGATGCTATCAGTTGCTGATTATATTCATTTTAAACGTCAAAACTTGATGGTTCCTCTTAAAGACGATCAAATTGAACTGTTAAATAGAATAATGCTTCAAGCGCTTGAAAAGGGTGTTGGTGAAATATATGCAGCATTTACTGATCATCGGGAATTGTGCGCAGCAGCATTTTTTATTTGTTCCAATGAGAAAGTAATATACCTATCAGCCGCTTCAAACGAATTAGGGCGAACGAATAGGGCAATGTTTACCCTTGTTGATCAATTCATTAACAATTACTCTGAATCACAGCTAGTATTAGACTTTGAGGGCTCATCGATTGAAAGTGTTGCAAGATTTTATGCAGGTTTTGGCGCTAAGAAATGTACTTACCTGCAGTTAGTTGTAAATAGATTACCTTGGTATTTGAAACTTTTTAAGCGATGAGAAGGTTTTTTAGGTCAATTTCAAGAGTATTACCAACAGGAATGGTAACTAAGGGAATTGGTAATAAAACCATCTCCCCATTTTACCATTTGGTATCCAATAACCCACCTTCCCATGTCAAGCATCTTTACAATGTGCTTTCTGTAAATGAATTTGAGCGTGATTTAGACTTTTTCCTTAAGTACTTTACACCAATTGATAGTAGAACCTTAGTAGATACCCTCTCAAACAATATTAAAACTCAGAAACCCCATATTTTTCTTAGTTTCGATGACGGTTTTAGGGAGGTTAAGGATATTATCACTCCAATTCTTTTAAGGAAAGGTATTCCAGCCACATTCTTTGTGAACCCAGCATATATTGGCAATCAAGATTTAATGTATAGGTGTAAGATTAGTTTGATTGTCGATAGATTAAAAACCACAAATATTTCAGCAGTTACCTATAATGAGATAGCTAAATTACTAGGTGTAAACTGTGATTCCCGCATTATTGTAAATGCCATTTTTCAAGTAAAACATAATCAGAGTAAACTCCTGAATAGGATTGTTGAGCTTATTGGTGTTGATATAAGTGAATATTTAAGCATCAATCACCCTTACCTCTCATTGGATGATCTACTGGTTTTGGCAAAATCAGGTCTTACAATAGGGGGTCATGGCTATAATCATCCGTATTTTAACGAGATTAGTTTTGAGGAACAGATTTCAGAGGTTTTAAGTTGCATGAATTGGGTAGGTTCAAACTTCCCAGATCAACCAAAACTTTTTGCTTTCCCATTTACCGATTTTGGGGTTTCTGATGATTTGATAAAACAACTTCATTTAACCCCGGATAGCCCTTGCGATATAACCTTTGGCACTTCTGGCATTCAGCCTGTTCGATTTCCAAAACATTTACAGCGTATTCCAATGGAAGTAAATGGCATCTCAGGTATTCGACTTTTGAGTAGCGAGATAATTTATTACCTTGCAAAAAAGAAACTAGGATATTATCGAATAAAGTATGATTAAAATTTATAGAATAAATACCAACGATATTCAGCTATATTCGCAAGATCCTCAACTTTCTGAAAGAGAACATATCCCTATCAGCCGGTTAAGGGCAATGTCCTATTCCGTTAACCCAAGGGCAAATCCAAACGATACCGTTCTTTATCTAGCATATAAAGATGATACCCTAATTGGGTATCGTACTATAATGCCCGATTTAATTTTTGTTGATGGAAAAGAAATGAAAGTAGCCTGGCTAAGTGGTAATTGGGTTCATTGTGATTGCCGTAGGCAGGGTATAGCCACACTTCTACTCGATGAGGCTCTTAAAGATTGGGGTTCACGTTTAATGTATACTAACTACGCTTTGGAATCGAAATTTGTATACGATAAATCCGATAAGTTCGAAGAATTATTAACCAAAAAAGGGCGTAGGTTTTACCTAAGACCCTGCCTTTATAGTCTAGTCCCAAACAAATCTCCGTTTTTTAAAAGGAATAGCTGGATGCTAAAACTAGCAGATACCTTCTTACGCATTTTTAACCCGATGCCCCTATATGGAAAAACATTACGATTAGATAAAGAGGTTGAGTTTGAGTATCTGGAAAGACCCGACACTGAGATTTCGGAGATGTTTGAGAAAGTTTGCAGTTCAACACCAACTCGAAGATCGAGGGTTGAGTTACAATGGATTTTGCGTTTCCCTTGGTTGGTATCATCTCCTCTAGGTGATAGGATTGGCAGGAAATATTACTTCTCGTCCAATCCTCAACGGTTCAGCCAATCAATTGTTAAAGTATATAAAAGTGATTTGTTGATAGGTTTTTTATTTTTTAACCTTACTGATGTTAAACTTTCTGTTCCCTACTGCTTATTCAAGGATGAGGACTCTGATCTAATGGCAAGGATAATAATGCTACATGCCTTTAAATATAGAGCCTCGATGGTTACCATTTACCAGTCGGATCTTATAAAAGAAATCAAACAAAAATTCTTATTTAATCTTTTCTCAAGAAAACGTACCCAAATCTACTTTGCAACAAAAGAAATAGTAAGCACGCTTACAGGTAAATTCAAAACCTTTAACGATGGGGATGGCGATTGTGCCTTTATTTAACTATTCAGATTTTCTTGTAACAACAAAAAAAATTAGCACAGAGGAAAAAAGAGTTAGAACACAGATATAAACAGAGGGAAAATGACTTTTAAGTCATTTTTGAAATATCTTCTCTTTGCGAACTTGGCGCAATTTCTTTGCTGTCTTTGCGTGAACTTTAAATTGCATAGCAACCGCCGAAGGCGCGTTTACTCCATCAAACTTTCAAAATCGATTTCTGACATTTGCTCCGATTCGGAGACACTTCCCCTTTCGCACTTAAGCGTTCTTGCAGGGTACTTTTTTAGCAAAGCATAATTATGAGTTGCCATTATTACCGCCCTTCCTGTTGCAGGGATATCATGAAGCAAGCGCATAATCTCTTCCGAGGTTTCAGGGTCGAGGTTGCCGGTAGGCTCATCGGCAAGGATAATCTCAGGATCGTTTAGCAATGCTCTGGCTATTACCACCCTTTGCTGCTCACCGCCCGATAGCTGATGCGGCATCTTATGCTCCTTATTCTGTAATCCAACCTTCTCAAGAACATCCTTAATACGCTGCTCAATCTCGGCTTTATTCTTCCACCCCGTAGCACGAAGCACAAAAAGAAGATTATCATGCACCGAACGATCCGTTAGCAGTTGAAAATCCTGGAAAACTGTGCCAATCTTCCTTCGTAGGTATGGTACTTGTTTACGTTTTAATTTACGAAGATCAAACTCCGATACACGAACCTCACCCTCCTTAAGTTCAATCTCAGCGGTAATTGTTTTAATTACGCTGGTTTTCCCACTTCCTACCTTGCCTATTAAATAGACAAATTCCCCCTTCTCAACCGAAAAATTTACCTCCGAGAGTATAAGTTGCCCCTCTTGGTATAACGAGGCATTAGCGAATTCTATAATCGTATCAAGAGCCATGCTTTTACCTTTTACTAATTTGCTATAAAGATAGGGGCATTTTTTTGTTGAATAATCTATAAAAGGGAGAAAAGGATTTTTAATTATTAACAGATTTATTCCATCTGTGTTTTCTAAGATATGGCAGGATTATTATGATGTTTAATAAAAATAATTAAGGCTAAGTGGCTCGTAACAGATACATTTTTAATATAATTTCAAAAAAGCACCTCGCACAATTTTTTTATTCAGGATTATTTTGTATAAATTTAGGTTGGTAAATTTTAACAATTTATCTAATTCAAGTCGTTTTTTATTTATTTTAATAATGGTTAAGACAATACATAATAATCAAACTTAATTATTTCAATCAATGAATAAACAAAGAAAAGTTACGTATTATACAGTATGTACAAAGGAAATTGAATCTGGTGAAATTAAGCCCTTTTTGGATATTGTTAATCTTTTTAACTATGTGAAAGAGTTACCAATAGAAGAAAGATTGTTCGAATTTGGACGGGATAGTAAGTCTTGCTATTTAGGTGCTTTTTCAAAACATCAAGATATATATTCTGGTTTTATTAAGAGTGCGAAGCATAGTTATCGACCTCCTTTAATGAATAGAAGTACTGGTGATGAGAGGGATAATCCGAAAACTTTAAGTGAAGGTGATAGAGAAACTACTCATTTTGCAATTAAAGAAAGTGGTGGAGAGATTCATCTTATACTTGAACGGAATTTTGTTGGTATTACAATAAACCAGTTCTTATTATATCTTAAAAAATATAATGAAATAAGAATAAAAGATGAAACAGATGAACGACCTAGTTATAATTTATTACATTATACAGATGCAAGATCTGATTTTTTTACTGCCTTAAATACAATGAATAGAGCTGTTGTCGCTGATGTTGTAATTGATCGCCAATTACTTGGTAGTAGTTCATTAAGATTTTCTGATAGAATTTTTCCTGTAAAGCAAGAAATGACTCTTACAATTAAGGCGGAAAGATCTGAAAGTATCAAAGAAACATTAATTGATTTATGGAATGTTTTTAATAGAGGTAGCGATATTCACAAAATTAGAATTTATGGCACAGATCAGGATGATAATGACACTAAGATAGATACAAGTTTTGTTGAAAAAATTGATTATATTAGTGCCAATGTAGATTCTGATACAGGTGTTTTAAATTCTACAGAGTTGTTAAGAGAATTAAGGAAATTAGCTCAATCATTATAATTTATGGAACATATTCTGGTATTAATTGATTACTTTAGATTGCAAAAGATTAAAATAATAGTTTATAATATTTTAATTCCTGCATTATTGGCATCAAGCACACTCTTTTTTATCGATAAATCTTGGTTTTCAGATACTTTAATTAAAATAGAGTCAAATCTTATTCCATTATTAGGTGTTTTAATTGGATTTTCAATTACAGTTTTCACAATTCTTACAACTAGTTCTAATACAAATGTTGAAGGAATTAAAAGTCATAAAATTGGAAAAAAGATTGATGGGCAAAATGATGCAACCCTATATGATTTATTAGTTGTAAGCATTGGATACATTCTAATAAATGAAGTATTTCTTTTAATTTTCAACATAGCCTATCCATTTATTATTAATGATTCTCCGAAATCACATTCAGTTTTTTTTATAATTAATATTTTCTGGTTACTTCATATACTTCTTACAAATATTAGACTAACTCTGGATTTTTATTTTGTCATTTTAGGGAAAAAAACAGATAAGTAATTTTTAGATATTATAAAGGTTTGATTAAAAATATGCTGAATATCATTTGTGATATTGACAATAGTGCTAAAATGAACTAAAATAAATGGACTATAAGAGTAGAATTGAATTTTAAAGAGTGGTTCAATAAGGAGCGTATTTCCCCGTTTCTCAAAACCAAAAATCCAAAGGCGATTATATCTAGGTTCTACATTGACTAGCCAAACCTATCTACATCGGTTTGTTTTTGTCTCCTATTCCTGTCCAAATAATTTAAAAGAAACATATAGCAAACAACCGTTACCATAACCATACCAATTACTCAGCCAAAAACATCACCCCTCCACCCAATCCAAAAAATTCCTACATTTGTTTCCACGGAACAAAACGCAATCCATGACCATAAAGCTCACCCGCAAGCAGCGCATAATAATCCGAAGCTCCGATGATGCCTTCAAAGTAATGAAGGAGATTCTCCTGCGTGAGGGTTAAATCGACAACAGAAGGAGCACTTCTGGGTAATGGGTACTTCCCAGAACAACTGCGTAAGGTGAGTAGCGGTGATTTGCACGAGTTGTGGCTTAACAAAAGAAGAAGTAGAAAAGCTGAAGATATAGCAAAACTCAGCCCGCAAGGTGTACCTCAAATACTCCAACCAGTAAGATTTGCCGATAAAAAAGTTATTCCTATCTTCGTTTCGGCGTTAACGATATATAGACTTGACACTTCGAACCACTAGCTTTAATTTAGTATTTAACGTTAGTAAGCATTGTGTTGATAACGCATAAATACTAGACACAAGATAAATAGTTATGACTAAAAACATTTTTACTTATCTTACAATTATCGGGGTGTTTGTTTCACTCATTTGGGTTATTATAGATAAAGGAAATCAAATTGTTCGAACAGAGAACTCTGTACTTATTCAGAATATAGATAATAACGCTTTACCTAATAAGGCAAAACTAGTAGTTGTTGACTCTCAAGAGAGTATATTGCAACAATTATCAAATAATATTAAATATCCTATTAGTATTTTACTGCTGCAAGTAATAGTAATTCTAATTACATCAAAAATATTCGGGTTAATTACAAAAAAACTAGGTCAGCAAACGGTAATAGGCGAAATAATAGCAGGAATATTTCTTGGCCCATCATTATTGGGCTGGTTGTTCCCTAGTTTATCAGCCTTTATATTCCCGCATGACTCGTTTATATCACTTCAATTCTTAAGTCAAATAGGACTTGCTTTCTTTATGTTTGTTGTTGGAATGGAGTTGGACTTTGGTAAAATCAAGAATAAAGCTCATGATGCAATTCTTATTAGCCATGTAAGTATAATTTTCCCATTTTTCCTTGGCACATGCCTATCATATTTCATATATAAGGAATTAGCCCCTAGAAATGTTAACTTTATTTCTTTTGCTTTATTTATGGGAATTGCATTAAGCATAACTGCTTTTCCTGTTTTAGCCCGTATTCTTAAAGAGCGTGAATTAACCCGAAGCCCATTAGGGGTATTGGCTATTACTTGTGCTGCCGCTGATGATGTAACTGCATGGTGCATTCTTGCTGCTGTTGTTGCCATTGTCAAAGCAGGAAGTATTGTGAACGCCTTATTTACAATTGTATTAGCGATTTTTTACATTTTGATTATGCTTAAGGTGATTAAACCATGGTTGCAAAGAATTAGTGATAAGCGAATTAATGGTGTGGATATTAGTAAAACTATTATAGCAATCTCATTCTTTGTTCTTTTGCTTTCGGCATATTTTACTGAAATTATCGGAATTCATGCTCTATTTGGTTCGTTTATAGCCGGTGTTATTATGCCCAATAATATTAGATTTAAAGAGATATTAACGGATAAAATTGAAGATGTTAGCACTGTGCTGTTATTGCCAATATTTTTTGCATTTACAGGTCTGAGAACACAAATCGGGTTATTAAATGCAGTTCATTTATGGTCTTTATGCGGAATTATTATCTTAATAGCAGTAATCGGGAAATTAGGAGGTAGTACATTTACTGCCAGAATTGTTGGTCGTTCATGGAAAGATTCTCTTTCAATAGGTGCATTAATGAACACAAGGGGGCTGATGGAACTTGTTGTTTTAAATATTGGTTTCGATTTAGGGATTTTAAGTCCTGAAATATTTGCAATCATGGTGTTAATGGCACTCAGCACTACTTTTATGACAGGCCCCTTGCTCGACTTAATAAATTATTCTTTTAAAAAAGGCACTGTTTATGAATCTTCATAATAGTTGAAAAAATCAGAAGAATTCTAGTATTTTATTAGCAAAAATTTGCACCACTGTTTGCCTATGGTTGTAATCAAAAAGGAATTATCACGGTGTTCGGCATAAGATAGCCGTTACTAAGTGCTCTCATAAAATTGCTAGCTGAATAATCCTTGACTTAAAAAGATAATGTACTGATACACAGGAATAAAATGCTTGTAGGGGTTTGTTTTTATCATAGTGTAAAACAACCGTTTTAATTATCAAAAAATAGATTGCTTCTTTCAATTAATTCTTCGAATTGAAAAAATCTCAACAAGATAAAATTGTTTTCCATACATATATTGAAAATCAATATATTATAACATCATCTTGTTCGATTTACATTAAGTTTTTAATAGCTATTTATATAATGCCAAATATACTTCCTAACATATTAAAAGAAAACTATTATATTATTATTGGCAATAAATATTGTATAAATTTAGGTTGTTATGTTGTATCAATTATTTTGTGAGTTATGAAAATTGCAATAATGAAATAAAAAGTTGCAATAATATAGATTTAAATATCAATATAAAAAGGAGTGCTCTGTTCGCCAATACAAGTGTCTTTTTTGTAGATAAATACTTTAAGTCAAGTTTTTAGTGCATGTAGAAACAGCATAAAATCTAAAAATGTTGTACCATTAAATAAAAAGCAATATGATAGATAATAAGAATTGCGAAAGAACCGCAAAATGCCCAGTGTATTTAGGCATTTTAATATCAAATGGCATAATAATCCAAACTTACAGGAAATTATTTTGCGAGAGCGGGAGTGATGGTAAAAATATGTGTAGGCGCTATCAGGTTGCCAAAATTATGGGAGTTTGCCCCCAAAATATTTTACCAAATACTCATTTGACAGTTGATGAAATTGTTGAAAAAATGAAGGCTAAGGGGTTAAAACCTGTTTCGGATGGTGCAACTGTACAATTTGAAAAATAATATCTTGTTCTGTTCATAGGCTACTTATTTAAAACAGTAGAGCGAATTAAGGAAAGATCAAGTAAATGTTTCTAATCGCTATTATCAGCTATTTTGAAATAGTTTCAAAAAAAACGGAAACGATTTTATGGCAAAATCAGATCCGTTTTCAAAGTAGAAATAACAACTTTCAGTTACCTCAAATGTAATACGTTATATTTCATTTCTCTATATCAAATTAATCCTCTTTTAGGCCAGCTTTAATTACATTTGTAGTATCTAAGCCTTCTAATACGTGAATGTTTATACCATCTGAAAGGCCTGTCTTTATTCTAATCTTTTTGAATACCTGAGGGCTGGTTTCTATCTCAACAAATGCTGAATCTCCTACAAAATTAATAAGGCTTTCTTTTATTGTTAGCACGTTTTCAATTTTATCAAGAACAATATCAGCATTGGCACTGTATCCAGCTCTTATAAACTGGGTTGGTTTTAATTTCACATCGGCTTTAATTTCGAATTGAATAGCACCATTTTCTTCAACACCTTTTGGGGCAATATATTCTAGACTTGCATAGAAAATGTCGTTTTCAATTGCTCCTATTTTGAGCATTAATTCCATTCCCTGTTTAATTTTTCCAACCTCAGTTTCATCTACCTTTCCTTTAAAAATAATATCGTTCATATTGGCAATAGTAGCAATGGTTGTTCCATTGTTAAAGGTATTGCTTTCTATTACCGAATTGCCCTCCTCTACAGGTAAATCAAGCACCATTCCATCGGTTGTAGATCGTATTAAAGTGTTTGTAGTTGTTCCTGCTTTTTTAATTGCACCTTCTTTAATTAATTCAAGGTTGTTTTCTGCAGCTTCGCGTTCTTCCTTTATAATATTATACTCATTTTCGTTTTTTTGAAATTCAGCTTTAGCAACAACCCCTTTCTCAAAGAGTTCTTTTAACCTATTAAAAGCTAATTCGGCATCTTCTAATTTGATTTTTGCTTGTTTTAACCTCGATTCAGCATTATTCAGGTTAAGCATATCGGGAATTATTCGGATTTTAGCAATTAAATCGCCTTTTTTGACTTGTTTTCCAGGAACAACAAAAATGGTTTCGACAATTCCAGATACTTGCGGTTTTATTTCAATTTGTTTACGTGGAACAACAGAACCAGTTGCAACTGTCTTTTTTATGATATTGCCAATAAAGGCTTTCTCAGTCTTATAAATTTTTGGCTTCTTTTCAGATTTCTTATAAAGAAAAACAATGGTAGAAATAAATACTATAATAATTGTTGCTAGTAATAATATTCTAAGTACTCTCTTCATTTTTGTCTTTTTTTATGATAAGTTATTATTCTGGCTTCTAATTAATATTTGGTTTTCGAACTAAAAACTTCAAATTTTCTTATTCATTCCGCAACGCATCAATTGGTTTAATACTTATTGCACGTTTTGCAGGTATCATCCCTGCAAAAACTCCTGAAACAACAAGTATTGCAAGAGATAAAAGGGCAACATTTAGATCCACCTCGGGATGTTTGAACATTTCAACTTTCATCCCCGACGATTCCATTGAATAATTTACAATCTCAACAATACTAATACCTGCTACCAATCCAGTATATCCGGCTACTGCGGTTAAGATAACCGATTCCATTATTATTTGGCTGATAATTTTAACAGGAGTAGCTCCAATTGCCCTTTGAATTCCAATTTCTTTTGTTCTTTCATTTACAATAATCAGCATAATGTTGCTAACCCCTATTACTCCAGCCATTAGGGTTCCAATGCCAACTATCCACATCAAAGTTGCAATTCCTGCAAATAATCCACGCATACTATTGAATCGCTCCTCAAGGTTAAACCCTTCTACGGCCTGCATATCTTCTGGATGTATATGATGTCGCTCCCGAATCAGGCTACGACATTTTTTATCAACTAATGAAACAGGGATATTGGCTTTTGCCGTTACTGAAAAGTAATGAACCTCATCGCCAAAATTATATACTTTTTGTAGGGTTGTGAATGGGAGAAAGATAGTTTGCTCCTTTTCGCCAGCAAAAGCAATTTTATTCTTAGGCTCAAATACCCCTACAACCTGAAAATAAACACCTTTGATTCTGATATACTTTCCCAACGGTTCCTCATCCTTTTCGAAAAGAATCTCACAAACCCTTGTTCCAATTACACATACTTTTCGGTTCTCATCAATATCTTTATAGTTTACAAACCGCCCCTTAAGCAATTTGTTTGGATCAATAGTATTAATTTCAGGATAATCACCCTGTATAGTAAATGCTCCCGTTTTCAACCCTCTAGTTACGTTATTCTCCCCATCACCGTTTCCTCCTCCTTGCAAGCGTGGTGCTAGGATAGCAATTTCAGGGATACTCTCTTTGAGGGCTTTCATATCCTCATTGGTAAAGTTGTATCTCCTTCCACGCGGATAACCATCGTATGGCATTGATGTTCTTCCAGCCCAAATAAAGGCGCTATTGGTGGCATAATCTCCCATATCCTCAAATGCTGAGTTCTCAAGACCCTTGCCCGAGCCCAACATTACAATGAGCATGAATATACCCCAAAACACGCCAAAAGCAGTTAGGAAAGTACGCAACTTGTTACTTTTTAAAGCGGTATATATCTCCTGCCAACGATCGAGGTCAAACATGCGATTTTATGTATAGTAAGTTTATTCTTTGGTATTAAAAGTTACTCATCGCGTAATGCGATAATTGGTTTTATTTTTGCAGCCCTATTGGCAGGAACAAAACCTGCTAAAGCACCCGAAATAATCAAAAGTAGAGTTGCATAGAGTGCAACTGAAAAATTAGCTTGAGGATCTTTCATATATGGTACAGTTTCAAACACTGGTTTGAGTAATTCCAATAAACCAACCCCAAGCACCAGCCCAATATAGCCTGCAACACTGGTTATTAAAATGCTTTCCAAAAGAATTAAGGAGACTATTGAGCCTGGACTTGCACCTATGGCTTTTCTGATCCCAATCTCCTTGGTTCGCTCTTTTACAACAATCATCATAATATTGCTCACCCCTACAATTCCAGCAATAATAGTTCCAATACCTATAATCCAAACAAACATGCGAATTCCGGCAAATAGGTTCTGATATTTTTTAAATATCTTTAAGGTGTTGTTGACGTAGAGCGCTTTTTCATCCTCACTGTTGAAATTGTGACGTTTGGCAAAATCACGTTTTAGCTCAGCAATCATTAGTTCGCTTTCTTCCTCGTTTTTTGTAGATGTAAAAGTCAAACGGTGGATGGTATTCCCGCCATTAAACACTTTTTGTGCTGTGGAAATTGGAATATAAATTCGATTTCGGTCTCTTTCGTTCGGGTCAGTAAAAACGCCAACTACTTGAAATGGTATGCCATTTATTTTTATATACTTATCTATAGGGTTTTCTCTGTTCTTGAACAACGCTTCAACTATTTTTGTTCCTATGCAAGCAATTTTTCTAAATTTGATAATATCTACATCGTTTATAAACCGACCCTCAACCATTGAGGCATTTTCAATTTTCTGATTGTTTGGATGGCAGCTAACAATTTCAAATTTTCCGTATTCCTTTTTATAGGAAGTTGTACCGCTTCCGCTTGTATAATACCTTGATGAGATATATTCTATCCCAGCGATTTTTTGATTAACCTGATCGTAATCCTCGTTAGTAAAGTTGATGCTTCGGCCAACTGATAAACCGTTATGAGTCATGCTTGTTTGACCAGGGAAAATGGAAATACTATTTGCAGCATCGTTTTTAAATTCAGTTTCAACACCTTTTTGAAATCCGCTTCCAGTACCAAGTAAAACAATTAACATAAATATTCCCCAAGCAACACTAAATGCCGTTAGTGCTGTCCGAAGTCTATTTTTTTTAATGGTACTGATTATTTCTTGCCACTTATCCAAATCAAACATAACTCAAGCTATTTGAAAGATTTTCTGATATTACCTTTCTGTCCTCAATTGATTCAATCAATCCATCTTTCAGTCTGATTATCTTATTTGTCATTTCTGAAATATCCTTTTCATGGGTCACAATTAGTACGGTTACTCCAGAGTCATTTATCTCTTTAAATATTTTCATTACCTCAATTGAAGTTGCAGAATCCAGTGCCCCGGTTGGTTCATCCGCCAAAATAACTCTTGGTTTGGTTATCAATGCTCTGGCAATAGCAATTCGTTGTTTTTGTCCTCCTGATAATTCATTTGGAAGATGTTCCGCCCATTCCATCAACCCCATTTTCTCTATATATTCTAAGGCTATCATATTCCTTTTTTTTCGCCCTACATTTTGGTAATAAAGAGGCAGGGCAACATTTTCCATTGCATTTTTAAAAGAAATAAGGTTGAACGATTGGAATACAAAACCAATGTACTTGTTGCGTAGCATTGCTGCTTTTGTTTCGGACATATTACTAATCAACATATTGTCGAGATAGTATTTCCCCTCATCGTAATTATCCAGAATACCCAAAATGTTTAGTAATGTGGACTTCCCCGAACCAGAGGAGCCCATAATGGACACCAATTCGCCCTCGGCAATGTTTAAATCGAATCCTTTTAAAACATGCAATTTATTCAGGCCGGTTACATACGATTTGTGGATATTTTCAATTCGAATCATGGGTATTCAAAATGTTAAATAAAAATGCCTTTGATAAATATATTATTATCGAAAGGGATGAAAATACACTAAAAAGATGATATAACTATTCGTTCAGTTCAAGAATTACAACATTGCGATATTATATATTTTGAAAAACTTGTGTTTTGTGAAGTTTATTTTTTTAAATATCTAGTTGTGAAAATTAAAATAATTTCTAAAACATTGAATTTTAATATTTTATAAAAAATAAAATCAAACACAAGAATTCTTTATGTGTTTGATTTTGTATGGGCGTATATATTTTTATAATTTATCTATATTGCATTGTTTATATAAACTTCGTTTTCCCCACTCTTAAAATATGAAAAATCATATTTGCTAATTACCTCTAGAAAACTCTTCGAGGAATCTTTTTTATATCGTTCATGGAGTTCAATAATAATGCAACGTGTTTTAGGAATCCAATTCTCAAAATTGCTTTCAAATAGCTCCTTTTCAGCACCTTCAATATCAATTTTAAATATATCTATTATATTTAAATTGTTTTCTTTTATTATTTCATCGGGTGTAATTGATTTTACAGACCCTTTGATGTTTTTATTTTGAGAATTTTCTGTGGTTTCAGTCATGAAACCCCAATGACCTAAACCGCTGTCAATAATATTAAAAGATTGATTAGGAAGATTAGATAACGCTCTTTGATAGCAATGTACATTAGAATAGTTGCTAATATTTATTTCAAGTAAACTGAAGTTAGAGTCCTCCGGCTCAATACATATAATTTTACTATCAGGGTATTTATTTATAAAATATGTTGCAGCTAGGCCGATGTTTGCCCCTGCATCGATAATAGTTGTTGGATAAAAATCTAACTTTATTTCGTACTCTTTTAAATTAAAAATTTGATGGAAAGTATGCAAATCGGTTGTTCCATTTCGAAGATAAATAGGATAAAATATTTCAGGTACATTTACACGGCAGCCAGAATACGGTATCCCTGGAATTTCTATATTTTTAATAATTTCAGTTTTCATATTTTCCTTTTAATCGAAATTCGCAAGCCAAAATACATGTAAAAATTAAAATGTTTTAAACACATTTAATAGTTGAAATAATCGATTGTATTTTTCACGTTTCATGAGGGCAAACACTTAAGTGCTAAATAATGATTTACCTTCCGATTTATTTAGAAAATTGATTAACAACCGTTCATCAACTCTCTTCAATTTCTTTCAACAAGGCTCTATAATGCTCCGAAACGTGAACATTCGAAAACTCCAAAAATTTTCTATAATGTTTAATTGGTAAAATACCACACCATTTTATTTCGGGATGGTGTTGTGAAAATATTTTATTATTATCTAAGAAGGACTCCATTTTCTTTTGTTCGTCTGCTTTTGGATGCCAAAGATGGTATGATAATAGTTCCTTGCCCATAATAATTCTACGACCTAATAGCTTCTGCAATCTATATGCAAACTCAATATCATCAGGGCCCCAAGTAGCAAAGCATTCATTGTACCCATTTATACTACGGGCATCCTCCAAATAACACGAGGAATTATTTCCAATGAAACATTTCCACCTGTCTTCTTCGCCAATAATATTATACCATTTACGAACATCGCATTCAGTGTAAGAGTGTTTTCCATCCTGAATATCGTTTAAAAATTTTGCAATATTGTAATTTTTGGGTACTGAATCCTCTTGCATGTAATATGAATATCCCGATATGGCGAAATTTCTTCCCATCTCTTTGTATTTTACATCATATAATTTGAGATAATCGGGAGTAAGTACCATATCCGAATCCACAGATACTATTATTTCTCCTTGTGCCTTAGCTATACCTTTATTTCGAGGTTTTGAAAAACCTGATTTCTCAGGATTACGGTGATGGACGATATTAAAGGAGAAATGCAGAGACTGAAGTTCATCCTCAACAATATAATCGCTTCCATCATCAACTATTATTACTTCAAAATCCTTGAATGTTTGATTTTCAATGGAGTATAATGTATTTTTTAATAACTCAAGTCTATTATTAGTTATTATTATTATGGAAAATCTCATATTCTAATAATTTAAAAAAATTAAACACTTATAATTTAGACTAACTTGAAATTAAAGTTGTTGTAAACTTTATTTTTTCGCTCTTACATAGTGTTTGTGTGATATTTCTACCTGAAACTGCGCATTGGCAAATTCCACCTCCCTGGTTTGTCCATTGGCTTATTAGATAAAAATTATCAAGCCCAGGAAGTGTTTTTGGGAATTGGGTTAATATCACCTGTGGGGTTGGATACCATCCTTCAAAGCTCCCTTTCCAATTGTTTGTATAACGTTTAACGGTCACTGGTGTAGAGATGTCAACCATTTTAACATTAGCTTTTATATTTCCATAATAATCATCTAAAATATCTAAAACAATATCACTTACTCTTGTTTTTTCCTTATTATACTTTTCTCTATCATTTTGATATAAATTATTCCAATATTCGTAATTATCTGTTCCAACAGATACCGATATGGTTGTATTCTCTTCACCATTAAGGGTAGGGTCGAAATTAAATACTCTCACCATAATTGAGTTACATTCCGTTTTATCATCTACAGTGAAGGGTTTCTTTGCAAAAATCTGTGTCATATTTATTTCTTCTGTTACGATTTTTCTTGAAACTCCATATGCAATAAATACATGTGACGGGAATAGTTGGAATTCTCTATAAAATTTATCGATTTTCTCATCTGTGTATTTTCCTTCAAGCATATTATAAATTGTATCGTAACCATCGCCACATGAGATTACAATATCAGCATTTATTTCTGTTCCATTTGCCAGTATAATACCATATGCCTTATTGTCCTTTACTAATATTTTATTTACGCGAGATTTATAATAAATTTTACCTTCAAGTTCAGTAAACCGCTTTTCGAGTAAATTTGAGATGTTTTGTGAGCCACCAATTGGATAACCAGCGCATCTTTTATCAATCCAACCTAATGTAATTGCAAGAAATAGGATTGAACTGTCGGGAAGGAAAAAACTCATTAAGGTTTTTTTCAGTAGAGGGTTTTTACATTGATCAGCAAAATTACGAATTGTTTTTCCCCCGTATTTTGTCATGAGCACAGCGAAAGGAGCCAACTTCAAAAACATAATTGTTTTTTCAAAAAAGGAAAGTAGATTTGGGGCTTTTAATACTTCAAAGTCAAGTTTTTTACACTTTCTGGCAAAATAAATTATTTTGTTGATGACTTCAATATCTTCAGGCGCTTTTTCAAGTAGTTCTTTCTCTAGCTTATCGATATTTGAATAGATATTGATGAAGTTTTTGTTTTCATCGCTAACTTTAAGAAATACATCATGATCCACAAACTTTAGTTTATCCATTGGTAGCAGTTCCTGCCACACTTTGTAGTAATCTACAACGTTGCGCGATCCAACAAACCAATGTACACAGAGATCAACTAAGTAGTTTTTTCTTTTCCAGGTTGTACAAACTCCGCCTGGTATATCGTGAAGTTCGTAAATTTCAGTATCAAATCCATTCATTTGAAGGTACGAACCAGTGCTCAGTCCAGATATTCCTCCACCTATAATAATTACTTTCTTTTTCATTAAATTCTTTTTTTAAGGTGATGCATATAATTTGTTTAATCAACTTCAAGATGTAATGCGGTAAAAATCATTTCGTTTGAGATGTAATATAGACCAGCAAATGTGGCATTATAATAAAATTGCTTGTCCAATTGTTTATAGAGTCTTATTGAAAAGGTGTTGTCATCCAATATCGAACAACATACATCTTTGAAAAAAAGCATCTTTTGTGTAATTTGAAATTGCAATTTGTAGAAAGCTTCTTTGGCACTAAAAAGAATTGTGGCTTTTTCCATTTGCTCTTGTTCCGAGTATTTTTTCAGAAATAATAATTCTTCGTTTGTGCATAAGGTGTTAAAATATCGACTTTTCATTTTGCTTATATGCTCAATATCAATGCCAATGCTTTTATATTTAAAATTTAAGCCTAAAACAACTGCACAATAGCTGCTTGTATGAGCAATACTGCCTTTTACTGTTGATGGGAATAAAGGTAATTTATGCTCATTGAAAAGAATCGGAAAATTATAGATCTGCAAATTTTTAAGAGCCCTTCTTGCGCAAATTCTTCCTGTGATAAATTCGTTTTGTCTTTTTGTTGATTCCCCTGAAATCAAATCACTCTCTTTAGGGTGAATTTCATTATTGCAGCCTGATTCCATCAACGTAGAATAGCTCATTATTGGCGACTCTTCACAAATCAAATCTGGTGGAACGATTAATGGAAAGTATCCTGTCATAAACTATTCAGAAATTCCTCAGGGTCAGTAAGGTTTAATAACATAACCCTGTCTTTTTCTAATTCATTATATGTTAGTTGCTCAATTTGATCGATGGAATAATTAAGGCAACTTTCTGGAGTAGCTTTCTTTATTATACCCAAGCCAAAGTCACAGTCAAGGGTTATAACTTTCAGATCCTTATGTGTTGAACGAATATTTAAAATTGTTTTCCAAACGTCACCAGTCCATGCATATCCATAAGGATTAATGCCAATTGCTTTTACCTTCTCACATGCCTCTTCATAGACTGTTGCAGGTGTTTCAATAATTGGTGATATCGGATTGCAATCGTGCATAATAATAAGTCCATCAGGCCTTAAATAGTTAAGGCAATTTTGAACGTCCCTTAATGCTTGATGATAATTATGGGCTCCATCGATAAATGCTAAATCTATTTTTCTTTTTTCAAAAATATTTTTGTTGTTTTTAAAAAACTCATCACTCTTTAGTTGGAAATAAAATCGATTTTCAGATAGAGATTGTTTAACCTGTTTATTGGGCTCAATTGGATCAATCCCAATTACAAAGGGAGCTTCTATTTCTACAAAATTCTCACCGTTTGATACGCCAATTTCAAGATAAGTGTTGACGTTAATTGCCTTTATTGCTCGTTGAATAACGGTTCTTCTTAATATTGGGCTATAGTATTCTTTGTTCTTGCCACTCTCCAAATCATTTAATACTTTATTTAACGTGTAGATTAAACTGCCATTCTTGATAAAACTAATAAAATTGGGGCTTATATCAATAAATGAATCAGATGGTAGGATATTTTGCATTTCCTTTGTTGCAACAACGATAATGGTGGTATTCTTCTTTTTCAGCAAAGAAATTTTATCGTTAAGATTTTCGTCGTTGCCCTTAAGTAGTACTATGATAGCAACATCAAAAGTTGATGTGTCATTTATTTGATTACTGTTTGTGATAAGTGAATAGATACGGTTTTTATTCTCCAACATTTTAAAAATCGACTGAAGCACTGACAGAATCATTGGATTTATTGTTGTGTCCTGATAGATGATTGCAATATTCATTTTTTCCCTTGTTAATTTTTATAATGAATTCAGACTAAGAATTAGGATTGGCATAAAAAATATTTGAAAATAAATGTTTTGTGTATTTCAGATTATTAGACTTTTATCGACAAATTTATATTCTTTATTTTTCAGATAGGATGCTTGATTGATAAGTTTTATAATTTTAACTTACGGTGCAAACCTCCAATCTATTTCACCTCTTTTTAGAATAATATTAACTCTTTGAGATGGGTTTTTGCTTATTACTCAAAAGAAGTATATAAGGTATTAAAAAAAGGATAAAGATGACCGTAAATCCAGTAATTTCATATACAAATGATTTGTCAAAATTTCCTGTATGTGGTAATAGTATTGTTACAGGTAAATGCAAAAACCATGTGAACATAAATAGGAAATATGCATTAAGAAGAATTTTGTTTTTTTTCATCAACTGTTTTTTGTAATAAAGCAAAAATAGGCTGTATACAGTTATCAATGCTGATAAAAAGAAATTTGTCCATTGAATTGAAACAAGTACTATTTTGGGAGCATCAGGAATATATGAAAACCATTTGAACATATCAATTATAAAAAAATGCAAAATACCAACAAGTAAGGTAATACATAGAGCTGTAGTAATTAATATGTTAATAAGTTGATCTTTTGATATCATAATTTTTTCATTATAATATAAAAATATTAAAACTCTATTTTATAAGACAGTCCCAGCATCTATTATGCTTTTTGCCAATAACTTATAAAAGAGATTGCGAAACAAACCATGGGAATTATAAACATAATAAGCAAATAGTATCTTAAATAAGGAATCATTAGTCCTTGCGGGATAAATATCTGATAGGTTAACCTAGCTGTCCATAAAACAACTAGTAATAAACAAATTAACCTCATAACTGGAGTGTTAGTTCTGAATAAATGATAGGAACATAAGGATAGGACGCCGAACAAAATAAGTGAAAGTGAAAGGAAAAAATTGGTTGCTGTAATTGCATTTTTTAATTCTAATGGAGTATCTGGAATATAATAAAACCATTTATGTATGCTTGGTACAAATAAATGCCAAATACCAAAACAAAGTGTAATGACACCGCCAGAAATGAAACAGATTCTTTGAAAAAGAGTTTCCATAATGATTAGGTTTATATTAAGTTGATAAATAGAAATATACAGCAGATTGTAATTAGCGAAAGAAGCACTGGTAATAGTTTGTATTTAAAACTTTTAAAATATCTAGTTTGTGGTGTATATGTTAACCAAAGAAACAGTTTAATTGATAATATTATGGCAAATAAAGTAATAAAAAATATGTAATAGCCAAAATATTGTTCTTTATAAAATGAATAATAATAGATATTAAAAAATAAATGAAAGATTGGAAAGCCAGTATAAAAGAAAATAATAAAAGCCTCAGAAAGCACATTTAACTCACGTTTAGAAAGCCACATTTTCCAATTCATTGCAAACGGAGCATAAAAATGCCACAGTATTAAAGGTATTAAACAAAGAATACAAATTAGCATTAATATATTCTCAAATGAAGTAGATGTCCAGTTTGGTACATGAAATGAAATAAGATCTATTTTGTATTTATAAATTTTGTAGAGATACAAGAGAGAGAGAAGCATTGACACAATGTTCATACAAGCAAGCCAACCAATGATTTTTCTTTTTTTAATAAAGAAAAAATTTATTGCCCAGGCACTTCCATACAATCCATTTATTATGGCAAAGGGAAGAAAAAAGATAAGGTTAAACCGAATTACATTTTGCTCTTGTGCCAATAGCAATAAAATATAGGCAGCCATATAAAAATAGTAGAGCCCAGAAATTATTGATGATGTGCGGGATGCAAAAAAAATAATAATATTCGGAATTTTTTGTATTTCAAATGTTTTAACAGGCCTACAATACAGTATTCCCGTTAAGGCAGTGATTAAAAATAAAACGCATAAAATAAATGAATCCATTTCTTCTCTTATTAAAAGTGATAAATTTTTCTATCCAATTGGATTAATACATCTTTTACATATAAAATTATCTTCAGACTCGTCTATTCCACAACCTTTACGTATCATTTGTACAAATTCTGGTGACTTAAATATATTTTCGACATCAATTTTATTTTCTGGCAAGGGAATTACTGTTTCCCTATTATAATCCATACAGCATAAAATTGGTTCGCCGGAATACAAGAAATGCACCCATCTGTCGAACCTATTACAGTAAAAATCTTGTAAAGAAGATCTAAATATTTTATTAAAACTTAAATTCTTTTCCTTGAGTTGTATTTGGCCTGCTCTGTCGTGGTAATTAAAAAAGCGTATTTTGGGTTTTTTACTATAATCTTTGAGTTGTTCTTCCCAGAAGCTATAATATTCTTCCTCTTTAAACCAAGTTTTTAATGTGCCATTCAAAATAGGTTCACCCGAACCATTGATCATAAGATAGATTGGAAGATCTTGCGATAGTTCCACCAATTTTCTAATATTTTCCATTGTTTGATCGTAATCCAACCCCATAATTTCTTGGTAAGTTTCTTTATTTATTCCATGAAAACTTATCCAAAAAACATGTTTTATCTTAGGAAACAGATTTTCTATATGCGTGAGCATTTCATCTGTTAGAATGGAGAGGTTTGTTGAAAACTCAACCCACATCGGTTTTAATTCCTCAACCATATACTCAAGACGTTGAAAAATCTTTTTATCTAATAAGGGTTCATTTTCAAGATACGGGCACAATTTTAGAATTTTATAGTTTTTGAGCCCTTGTACTATTTTTTTAAATGTTTCATCATCCATATGTCCTGGGTTCTTGTGATGCCAAGAACCCACGTATGGGCAAAAAGCACACTTACCATTGCATGCCGATGTGGTTTGAATTTGAACATTCACTGGATGAGGTCCAATAATATCTCCCCCCTTAGAAATTCTAGAAACAAGATCTACATAATTATTATCTAATTTTTGTTTACTACCTAAATCATTAAATAGTAAGTTTATTTTACTTATATCGGAAGGTTTCACGAGTAGTGGCTTTAAGAGATAAAATATTTATACTTCAGTTTTTTTAAGGACAATAGAAGAACAATTGCCCGCAAAACCAAAAGAATTTGACATTGCATAATCAACGTTACATTCTAATGATTTTTGAGGAACAAAATTATATTCAGACATTAGTTCATGGCTTTCTTCTAAATTAAGGGTAGGAGGCAAAAAGCTGTGTTTTATTGCCATTAAACATGCAGCAAACTCAATAGCTCCAGCTGCTCCCAGGGCGTGTCCCATTGCGGCTTTGGTGGAACTTATTTTTGGTTTATTTTGTACATTTTTAAAGACCTCTTTTATGGCCACACCTTCCATCAAATCGTTGAATTTTGTACCAGTACCGTGAGCATTAATATAATCAATTTTTTCTGGTGCAACTTGACTTTCTTTCAATGCTTTGCTTATTGCTCTAATTGCACCTCCGGCATTTGGATCTGGTTGTGTTTCATGAAAGGCATCGTTGCTAAGTCCATAACCACAGACTTCGGCATATATTTTTGCGCCACGTTTTTTTGCTGATTCATAATTTTCAAAAATAAATACTGCTGCTGCTTCTCCAAGTACTAGGCCTGTTCGGTTGACATCGAATGGTGCACATTTGGTTTGAGTTAGGTTCATCATGGAGCTAAAGCCGCTATAACTAAGTAGATTAACTACATCTACTCCACCTGTTACCATAATTTCACATTCATTGTTTGCTATTTTGTCATAAGCATAGCCAATGCTATTTGTTCCTGAGGCGCAAGCTGTATCAACTGTAAAAGAAGGTCCTGTGAAATTATATTTTTCTGCCAGGTATGCAGTTGGTACGTTGTGAGGAATAAACAGTAGATTATTCAATTGCTCTTTTTTATTCTCTCCATTTATTCCTGAATCTTTTCCAATTATATATTTTTCAAGAAAATCGACGCAGCCAAGGGAAGTTGCGAAGGAGACACCATAATTGTAGGCAGTATCAGGTTCTAAATGAAGTTTAGAATCGTTGATAGCCAAATTTGATGCATGCTCCAATAAGAATAGACACCTGTCGTGCTCTGGATTATTCTTTTTATCTTCCTTTAGAGGATCAAAATCAATCATTCCTGCATTATCCGTCCTGTAGCCTTCTGTACTAAAAATAGTAATCTTTTTAATACCATCATTACCGTTTTTAAGGCTTGCCAAAAATTCGTCATTATTGTTAGCAATTGCGCATATAACGCCCATTCCGGTTATTGCTACTTTATTTTTATTATTCATATTATCGTTCACTTTTGTTTTATTAAAATTGATAAGTTACTCCTCCTCCGTCAATTACAATAGTTTGACCATTTATGAATTGTGCTTCATCTGAAGTCAAATAAACAATGTTATCTGCAATTTCCTTTGGAGTTCCAAGTCGTTTAGAGGTAGTATTTACTACCATGGATTTTAATGTTTTTTCGTCTATTGGTTTTAACATATCTGTGTCAATTAAGCCAGGCGCTACCACATTTACTCTTATGCCAGCGGGTGCTAATTCTTTTGATAATGTACGAGTAAAACCAATTAGTGCAGCTTTTGATGCGGCATATATCGCTTGGGCCGGACCTAAGGGGCGAATTGCCATAAATGAACTGACATTTATTATTGAATTTCCCTTCTTTTTCATCAAATAAGGGATGCAGGTTTTTGACAAATTAAAAGCACCGTAAAGATTTGTTTCAAACATATCTTCCCAATCCTGCTTTTGCATGCCAGCAAAAGCACCAACTTTTAAGATCCCTGCATTATTGACTAGAACATTTATGGTTTGTTTTTTTTCAAATATATCGCGCACCATTTCACTAACTTCGGATAGGATTCGCACATCGCATTTATATTTTAAACAGGACACACCTGTTTTAATAACCTCCGACTCAACTTCCTGTGCCTTTTCATCACTCGTTCTATAACAGAAAGCAATGTCATAACCTTTTTGAGCAAACTTTAGACATAGCTCTCTTCCAATGCCCCGCGAACCACCAGTTATAAGTGCCAGTTTGGTTTCCATACGAATAAATGTTAAACTTTAGCTTTAGATAATAAGATTGAAGAAACACCACCTTTATAAAAATATGAGTTTATTAAAACTTTCGAATCAGGCAACATTATATTTTTAGATGCTATTTCATTTAATTCAGGTTTGGTGTCTTGAATTAATAAGCAAGATATTATTGTATTTACAGCAGAGATGGCTCCAAAAGGTAAAATAAATTTATTTCGGATATTATCATCAGGGTACATCACCTTACAGGTCAATTCCTCAAAACATTCCTTTTCTAAAGTTTTTAAATCGGCATCGACAAGTATTTCTTGAACTGAGGATGACAATAGGGCTGTATTAGATGCAGTTCCATTAATTACATCTTTTATAATTCTTTTAACTACTTGTTTGTTGACATCCCTTTTTTGCTGATAATTCTGGAGTAATAGATTCCCAGTTTTTGAATTATCAATTTCAGCGTATATAAATGCACCTCTTCTTAATGCATTTTGTTTTTCTTCAAGAACAACAACAAAGCCTCCTTCAATGGATGGTGTATCCTGATTTGTGGTTTCGTTTTGGTATAATGATATATGTTCTGTTACATCATCAATGCCTCCTGCAAGCACAATGTCTGCTTTCCCGTCAAGTATTAAATTATAAGCATAATTTATTGGACAGGTGCCAACTAGCATGCTGCTAACTCCCTTTAAGTCCAATTGCTTTGCAATTCTACCTACTACAGCATTTGTAACTGTAGATGGGAATAATAATGGTGAGGTTCCTGCCACCCCGCTTTTTAGCACATTTTTATAGTAATCATATGTTCGGTTAAAAGGGCCCCATACAGTAGAAAAAATACCGCCAATTTCAACATCCTTTAAGGAGGAGAGATTTGCATCATCATAAGCAAATTTTGAGGAGAGTATTCCATATTTGGATAAAGAATCCATTCGGCGAATAATATTTGCCCCAAAATAGTCTGAAGCAATGTTGTTTAATTCTTTTTCATCAATTTTTGCAACACCATTTTTTGATGCACTAATAAAATTCTTTGTTCCAATTCCTATTGAAGATGCAATTCCGATACCTGTAATAACTACTTTTTTTGTTTCCATTATAATTATGTTTTAATAAATTTAAAAACCCGAGTGAAATATGATTAAAAAAAACATTCGATTTAGATTGATATTTTTTTTGTAAGAAATAAAAAGACAGAATAGAAATATCAGTTTTGAACCTAGATAGAATGAACTTTTTCTTTTGCAAAATCAAACTTATTAACATATGATTCTGCTGTATCACAGTAAAAAGCTTCAGCAAAGTTTATTCCCGGGAATGGGTAAAAAACAGATCTATATTGATTGAGGCCTATGCACATTCTATCATAATTAAGATACTTAAGTTGGGATTTATGCTCCCTTATAGCCATCAATTTAAGCTCCATTTCTTGTGTAATATTTATTATTATTGATGGCATAATCATTGGAGACCATACCTCATAGGCCGCTACATTTGATGAAAATCCATTCAAAACACAATTTTTAAATAAATAATTGGTCTTGATATGATCGTTATGTGAGTCCGAATAAAACGGCAATAAAACGAGATCCGGCTTTTCACTATTTAATATTGACAAAATATCACTTGTGTCATAGTGCCATTGTTCATCACTACTATCATCGTTATTTAGGTAATAAGAATTTTGAATGCCAAGAATTTTCGAAGACCTTTTTGCTTCCTCAACTCGAATTTTATTAAGCTCGCTTGCTGGAATTCTATTGAAGAGATCCTTATTGCTTAATGTTGTATATACAACGCTTACTGGAATATTATTTTTGGCATACTTATAAATAGTCCCTCCACATCCAATTATTTCATCGTCCATGTGAGGTGCCAAAACAAGCACCCTTTTTGCAGGTATAAGTGTCTGAAGGTTAGGTCTACCGGCAAGATTCATGTTTTTTATTGTTTTATTCAGATATTATTATAAAGATCTTTTGTGAGCAAATGGAATAATTATCTAATAATATAGTTATTAACATTAATGCTCTGTAAATGATATATTTAATAAAACCATTGTTCCCTTTACGAGAGAAACCTTAATCAATAAAGTGAATAATGGATTTGTTACTTAATTGACAATGATTTTATTTGCTTTGAAAAAAGTCTGTTTTATATAAGTCACAGCATCTTCGGCAAATGGGGAATAACGCTGTGTCTAATTTTTCTCTAAAATCAAGGAATTTTTGATTATTCCAAATATCAAAAACACCTTGTTGGTTGATATTTCCAATTGTATAATCTGGAAAACAGGAGCAAGGTACAATATCACCGTTAGATTCAACCCAAATAGAATTTTCAATGTTTTTGCATTTATTAATTCCTATTCGATTCGGATTTGAATAATATTCCCTAACTTTTTCATCTGTATTAACTGGATATGGAAAGAATCGAATGTTAGGATCATTTTCTTTTTTAATTGTATTAATTTGTGATAATAATACATTCATGTCAGTTTTATCCTGATTTTCGGGATAGTAATCGATTGAAGTCGATTTTGCATTAAATAATTTATTGAGCATTTGTTTGTAGCCATCTTTTTCTTTTTCAGAAAAAAACATCATAAATTGAAACTCAAGAAATTCTGCTTTTAATTCTTTCTTTAATGCAACAAGGTCGGTAAGTTTATTGTAATTATTTTCGTTTATAACACAATTAATTGTAAGAATTGGCCTTCGTGTTTTAATCTTTTGAAGTTCTTTTATTGCACTAATAAGTTTGGAGAACGCTTTATTATTTCCTCGGACGGTATTATGAGTTTCTTCCAAACCATCAATTGATATAATAAGCATATCAACTTTATTGTCCAGAATAGCCTTTATGTTATCATTTAAAAGATAGCCATTGGTATTAATAATTGTAAAAAAATTCTTTGACTTTAAGTATTGTATGATTTCCCAAATATTGGGATGAAGAAGAGGCTCTCCTCCCCAGAGATATACTGGTGGTCTTCCAAAAATAGATATAGAATCAACAATTTTTTTAATAGAATCAACAGATAAATAGTGTATGGCTGATTTATCGCGTTGCCAACACATGCTACATTTTAAATTGCAGTTGTTTGTAAGCGAAAGCCCTATCATTCTACTTGGGTAGGAGGCAATATATTTATCTGCTTCGAATCCAGTTTTATTATATGTCCAAGACCCTAAAATGCCATTCTCATTATCTTTTGAAAATTCAATTTCAATTTTTGATTTTTCTGGTAATAGTTCTTCTTTTAGTTGGATTGTTAAACTAAAGGTATTGTTATTAAATTCTGTAATTTTTTTTGTTTCGGATAAACTTCCATTATTACTAAATTTATAAAGCAATTGTATATCATTTAATTGCCTTCTATTATTAATAATGAAATTGAAAATAACACTATCATTGCCAATTACAGTATTATTCAGCGTTATCATAATTTCCCCGATTTTAAGTTTATATAGTCAAAGGGTTGAAATTTAAACTGATTTGGGTGTTTTTCAGCCTCAAAAAGTTTTCCTGCCATTTTGTAGCTAAATTCTTCTAAACTAGCACCACCGCTGGTAAAATTTATATAACCTAATATTTCTTCGTTTCCTGGATATTTTTTTTGCAAGTATTTAAGATTTCGTGCTGTATCCGATAACATTTGGTTTCTGTTTTTCTCAACATCGAGGTGGTAATTAATGATGTGAGGACAATATTTGAATTCGTACTTGTTTTTATAAATACGGTATCCCAATTCGATATCTTCGGGTCCCCATCTATAAAAATTAGCATCGAATCCCCTTGCATTGACCAAATTTTCTTTACTTATTGAAGAATTTCCTCCTGTAAAGCAAATCCATGCGATGTTATTCAGAGTTTTATCAAATACTCGTTCCACCATATCCAGATACAAATCTTTTTTTATGTATGTTTTAATACTTTGCATACCCGATTCGAAATTTGCATAAATTGGATTGGTAACAATTTTAAAATCTTCCACATTTATTCTGTAAATTCTTCCGAGAATAACGCAATTACTATCCTGTTCATGCTCTTTTAAATGATATTCAAGAAAATCAGGAATTGCAATCAGATCGTCATCAATAAAAACTATAATACTGCCATTAGACATTTCTATACCTTTGTTACGGGCAAACGCTTGGCCTTTGTTTTCCTGATGATGAACCTGAACATTAAAATTAAACTTGGTGCTATCAAGAAATTCTTTAGTTCCATCATTTGAACCATCATTAATTACTATTACTTCAAATAAGGATTTATCAAGATTTTGATAACCCAGACAGAACATGGTGATCATCAATCGATCAAGTTTATTAAATGTTGAAATAATTACTGAGATTTTGGGTTTCATACTTAAATTTATTTTCTAAAAACATGAATAAATACTCCTTGGCACAGAAGGTGATTATTAGTAAAAATTGTTGACTTTGTTTTATACATATCAGTTGTATTGATAAGCATTTCATTCTTGATGCTCAAATTATCATAAGGTGTATAGCTATTGTTTATTTCAAAACCCTGAACCCCTGCTAAAAATCCTCTTCTTTCTGCCAGATCAAAAGACAAACGTAGTAGCACCTCTGATAACTGTCCCATTAATTCAATAATGACGAATAGTGGTAATGTTCCTGTTTCTGTTAGATAATAAGGACAAGTTTGTGTAATATTTTTTATTCCATGAATGCTTTTGCCCTTTTCAAAGTCTAATACCTTATCAACAAAAATGAAAGGGTATCTTTGATTGATAATCTTGTAAATGTTAAAATTTTTAATTTCCAACGGATAATCAATTGAGTTTTGATTAGGATTAACTGTAAATTCCATGATTTTTTAGGATAGCATTATACCTCCTAGTATATTTAAAGCCTTCTCTTCAATTTCAATAATGGCTTCACAATGTTTGCATGCCTTTTCTAGTTTTTTACTTATATCTTGCGTGTAATTTTTCTCAATATCTAAAATTGAATTATACAAAGATTCCCATTCCAGTTGCGACTTATTGAAGTCTTCTATAACACTATTAATTTCGTTGGTCTTAAGAATTTCTTTTGATTGTATGAGAAAATCAATAAACAAGCCTCTATTTGCAACTGAAGAGTTATCATTTCTTTTAATTACTGATTTAATATGCACAATAAAACTTTGAAATTCCTCTGTTGGATATTTATTTATATTTTTCAGAAATGAAATGAATGCTTTTAAACCAGCCAAACCTCTCGTATTTCCTGGAGTATAAAGCATAGATTGTACGTTTTTAACGATAGCCCATTTTATGCACTTTTCTAATGGAAATATTTTTTCAGGTAAAGCAATATCAAACCAAAAGTTACTAAGAGAAGCGTTTGTTTTAGAAAAATCGCATGCTTTAATTAGTTCTTTAGCTCCAATACTTACATGTTTATTGGAATAGTAATCGTATGCATTAAATGAATTCTTCTCATTATTGCAACTATAAAGTAGAATAGGGAGATGTTCATAATATGAATCAAAAGCCTTCAAATTAAAGGTTACAATTGGTTGAGATTTCAATAATAAATCACCGATATATTGCAAAAAAAGTTCAGGATCAGGTTCTGTTTTATACCATGCTTTAATATTCAAGTGAGCAAGTAAGTCTTTGAAAAATATATTATTAACTGTACTAATTCTAAAGGTGGATTCATTAGTTTGCTCAAAGTTAAATGATAATCCACAACCAAGACCAAAGATCATTGATTCTGATAGTTCTATTTTATCAATGTCTGGCACTAGTTTTAAATAGTAACTTGTATAATCATATATTGCTCCAATATCAGGACATGAATATGAACCAATAAGGCATTTTTCTATTTTATTTAAATTATTCATATCATTTAGCATCTATTGTATTTCTTTGTATAATAGAGAAATGTTTCTTTCTTCCTCATCAATAATGTTTTGTAGTAATTTTTTTGTGTCTGAATCATTTACAAAATCAAAATTTTCAGCTAAGACCTTTGCTCCAATTATGTCCATAAGTAATGTCCACTTTTCAGACAATCCCAAATAATTAGCGCCTATTGAATTAAAAGTTTTGTTGCCATTTATCTTGGCTGATTCTTGTAGGAATTTTCCAAAAGGAAATCGATATGCTCCCCATCTGTTTGCAAACCCGCGTGATAGCATTGAGGATACAAAAAAGGTCTTTTTTAACATATCCTTATCCGGGATTATATCTGACATGGTTTCCAAATCGCTAAAAAACTGTTTTATGCCTTTTAGACCTTGGCTATACTTTCGCCCATCAGTATCCTGTGTATACATATTGTTATCCATCATACGCAAGCAGCATTTGGTTATTCCTTTAGTTATGAGATAATCAATTGGTAAAGATTTTTCGGGAACATCAAAAACAACCGTTTCATTAAATACTGGAGGACAAGCTTTCTCCTCACTTCGTAGTTTCTTTAAGAGGGAGATTGGTATTTCAATTGGTGCTAAAAAAATGGTATAAATTATTATTGCTGATTCCTTAATATCATCATATCCGATTACTAGGTTTTTTGAGCCAGAAGTGATAAAATCTATAAATTCAGGAACTTGTATTTGATCAAATAGATTCTTAAGAAAAGGCATGTCATTTAAGGGGCCAATTTCTTTCTTATATAGGAATAGATCTACAACATCTATTAAAACAGGCTGTTTGTTATCAATAAATTTTTTTGTTTGCTCCCAAGCTACATCTTTATTTGTGAACCGGTAGACATGCGGCGTGATATTAAATTCATGACAAATATCTACATAGGTAACGTTTGAGCCCATAATAACCCAAAAAGGTAGTTTTACCGGAGGATTATTGCATTTAACTGTGACATTAACTGGTATGTAATTAAAATTTATTCCACCCCCAATTCCAAAACACATATAGGGCGATATATTTGTTCCATAATAATGTAATACGTCTCTAATTGATGTTACATGACAGTCAAACCAAGCTTGGTGAGTTTTATATAACGAATCAAGCACAAATCTTTTCGGTTCCATTTTATATTTATAAATAACAAAATTTATATTAATTGTTTGTTTTTAATTTTCCAACTATATAATGATATGATTGAAAATAGGCAAATCCAGAAAACTATTAGGGCAAATTGCCCCACATACGATCCAAAAGAATCATTATAAATCATAATGGAACGTAGTAAGTTAACAGTTGGTGTTATTGGAATAATTAATGATAGTTTACTAAATATTGGAGAACTATCAACAGGGAAAAACGCCCCGCTGAAAAATAACATTGGCATGCTTATGTAATTCGAAAGACTCACAGCACTACTAAAAGAGTTTGAAATACTAAAGATCAAAAATCCCATTAGTGTTGCTAAAATAGTAGTCAAGAATAGCATTAAGCATAAAGAGTAAATATTTATATCTGCTAGCCCCGTTTTAAATAAAAACTTATTTACCACGAAAATAAGTAATACCTGTAGAATAATTAATAAAAACCTGCTTAGTAGATAACTTGTTAAAAATGTATCAATACGTATTGGGGTTATAAATAGTCGCTTTAATATGCCTTTTTCCCTGAAGTTAGCAAGTTCGGTTCCAATACCAAACAGACAGGTATTTAGAATTGACATTATTATTATTCCTGGAAAGATAAAAATTGCAAAATTTGGTATTTTAATTTTTAAGGTTTCTTCCTTAAATCTCATTTCCTGTTTTTTATAAGTCGAAACCTGTAAATTTATTTTTTGGATTAAAGGATTAAAAATAAACTCGTAGCCTTTAACCGTATAAAGTTTAAGATCAATATAATCCTTTTTATAGTTTATATTTATAACCTGAAATCCTTTTTTAATTTGTTTTGATATATAGTATATATCATCTACATTATTTTTGTTCTTGGGTGCTGTTTCGAATGATTTTATTGAAAAATTACTGCTGAGATATGACTTATAATCAGTGGGAAGTTCATCTTCTGAAATAATCACTATGTTTTCACCACTCATTATCGCCGGAACCAAATAGCGAAATGATTCACCAATGATTAGATAAATAATTACGGGAAAGAGGGTTAGTAGTAATAAATTTTGTTTTTCCCTAACAAAAAGTAACAGATTATATTTAAATAGTTTAAGTATATTCATTGTTTAATTAATCAAATTTTTTACCAGTAAGGTTTAAATAGACATCTTCTAGATTTGCTTTCCTAACGGTTATGTCCTTAACCTGTAAATTAAGTATTTCAGGAAGTTCAACTATAAATTTCTCCAAATATTCCTTCTTATCTTCAATATAAATAATTAGGGTTGAGTTTATTCGAATATTATCAATATATCCGGGTGTTTTTTTAATTGTTAGAATATCTATGTCATTATCAATAATAAACTCTACAACCTTAGTGTTTTCATATTTTTTCATGAAACCGGCTAAGGTATTATGTGCAATAATCCGACCCGAATCTATAAATGCTATTTCATCGCACAACGCTTCGGCTTCATCGATATAGTGGGTAGTAATGAGTATTGTCTTTTTTTTAGCTTTATCTTGCTTGATTAATTGCCAGACATTTCTTCTTGATTGAATATCAAGTCCAGTTGTTGGTTCATCCAATATCAATATTTCGGGGTCATTCATTATACACATAATAAGATAAAGTTTCTGTTTTTGTCCCCCAGAAAGGTTCTTTATTAATGTACTCTTTTTGCTGTTTAATTCAAGAATGTCAATTAATTCGTTAATATCAACATCTGTTTTGGGGTATAAGGACTTAATATAATCAATAGATTCGCTTACCGTAAGATTTTCGAAAAAATTGCTTTCCTGAAGTTGAACTCCAGTGGTTTGCATAATTTTTCTTCGATTTTTTTTAATGCTTAGCGAATTAAAGTAAACCTCTCCTTGATTAGGCTTCATTAATCCACACATAATATAAATTAGTGTAGATTTTCCCATTCCATTTGGTCCAAGCAAACCAAACACAGTACCTTTTTCTATGGTAAATGATATTCCGTGTAAAATTTTGATTTTCTTGAATGATTTATGAATATTTTCAACTCGAATAGCGGGCATCTTGATTTATATCTAGTTTGTGATTTATATGTTGCATATTCTTTTCATTTCATTAATGAAGCAGTCATTCCCATGTCCTTTAATAATTATATTTCCTGGTTTAAAAATATGCTTAATCAATTGATTGTCATTATCTGAAATGAATCGGTCTTTAATTAAACTATCATAGGATTCTGAATTATTATCTTCTAAGATATCACCTACGCAAAACGAGGAAAAATTCTTGTTTTGTATTTCCAGAATAAGATCGCCTTCAGTATGTAAATTTAAATTGTAAAGAATTAAATTCGAAGATAAATTCTTGGTTTTATTTTCAATTATTAAAAATTTGCCTTGATTAACTTTATCAATTATTTGTGAGTACATATTATTATTGTTTATAATAATATTGGCAATTGCGCGTACTTTTGAATAATTATCAAAATATTTATAGTTATCATTTATTGTGGGTTCAAATTCAGCTTTTCTTTTATGATCGTTCATCTTTTGAAACAAGATGTTTGTAAGAGAATCAATCGGTTTTTCTTGTGATAATGAATATTTTATTGCCTGATCAAAATAGTCAATTGAACGATAGGTCTCATATGACATGATTATTGTTGCATTCTTAAAGAAATTTATTGATCCGCAGTGATCGAAATGCCAGTGAGATAGAATAATATAATTAATCTGATCCGGTTCAATCTCCAACTTCTTTAGTGCGTCTAGTAGATTCTTTGAGTTATATGGAAAACTCGTATCGAATAGAATATTGAGATTTGCATTTTTATCGTGAATGTATAATGATGATGATGCAAAAACATGTCCGCTTGTACCTTTTATAAGCCTGATGATATTACATGAAGTATTTTCTTGCAGTTCTATACTTGTTTCAGCGTCTACAGTTACTTTCTCCATAGTAATGCGAATTAAGGGTTGAAAAAAAGGCACATAAATGCAACGGCTAGCCTACCAAATACATGAACCAGCAAGCCGTTTGTCGATCGAACTTTAGACGCTCTTTGAATGCCAGTCTTCTCCTCTAGCCAGTTGAAGAAAGACTCAATGGGTTGACGTACCCTAGACACAACGGTAGAGAATAGATCCGCAGCAGCCTTGTCGAAGTATTTTATGGATTCCGCTTGACCTTTCACCCCTTTAACGGGAGTGTACATGATGGATTGCCGTTCTTCAAGGAGTTGGTTGAAGAAGTTCGGATCGT